>QMWL02000110.1 GCA_003661605.2 archaeon | reverse complement strand
GATTGCGAGGAGGGTTGCGAAGTATGCGGCGTAAAAGATGAACCTCGGGAGCATGAGCCCGCTTATCCTCACGAAGGAGCGTAAAGCGCCGACCTGCACCACCTCCTTAAGCCTGTAATCTCCGTGCCTATCCTTTTCCACTAAGCCCATCTCCACCAACTTACTCAGGTGATAAGCGGCAACGCTCGGGCTAGACAGGCCTAAGGCCCTCTGCAACCGACGCACACCCACAGGCTCACCAACCCTCACCAAATACCAGTAAACCTTCAGCGTCGTTCCGTGAAGCTGCGCCTCCACATCACCTATATTCAAGCTAAGACACCAAACCTATAGTTAAGACATACAGCCAAAAAATAAAAGCGCTTTACAGAAGCATAGTTTGTGACGGGAGACTTCCATTTAATCTGGTCGTTTCCAGACCTCTACCTAATCTAGAACAGTTAAATCGCCAATTCTGGCATCTGACCGAGTGGCAACGCATATATAAATAACGTTAAATGTATAAAAACTCTTAAATACACCCAATACATAATGCCTTACATGGGATTTTAACATGCCTAGACCTCGCAAAAACGTTAGGAAGCGTAATGTTGCCTTAAGAATAGAAACCTATGAGCGCCTAGAGAGATACTTAGTAGAGCTAATTAGGGAGCGTGGCTCACCGAGATTAACATTCGACGACGCAATAAACGCTTTATTAGACGAACACGAAAAGGGTGATGAAAATGGGTAGCTCAAAACCTTTCTTCCAATATGGATCTATAGTTATATATAACGATGATATACTTAAAATAGATGCGATAAAGGAGAATAGTATAGACCTCATTGTAACCTCGCCTCCTTACGATGTAGATATAAATTATGAAGGGTATGATGACAGCATCCCATATGATAAATACCTAGAATTCACCGAAAGATGGCTTAGTAGATGTCTAAAATTTGTTAAGCCTGATGGTAGAATGTGCCTGAACATACCGCTAGACAAACTTAAGGGCGGGGCTCAAAGCGTTTACGCCGATATTGTAACCATAGCTAAAAAGGTAGGGTGGAAGTATCACACTACAATTATATGGAATGAACAGAACATTTCTAGACGAACGGCCTGGGGTTCATGGCTTAGTGCCTCAGCGCCCTTCGTTATAGCCCCTGTGGAGATGATAGTAGTCATGTATAAGAAGAGATGGAAGAAAGTTCGGAAAGGGAAATCAGATATAACTAGAGACGAGTTCATAGAATGGACTAATGGTGTATGGAACTTTAGCGGAGAAAATAGGATTAAATTAGGTCACCCTGCACCATTCCCAGTTGAACTCCCGAAAAGATGTATAAAATTGTTCAGTTTCGTGGGAGATGTTGTGCTTGACCCATTCTTAGGTAGTGGAACTACATTAATCGCCTGCATGGAGACTAACAGGGTCGGCATCGGGGTAGAAATAAATAGAAAATACTGCGAGTTGGCAGTAAAAAGGCTGAAAAAGTGCGGGATATATCAGAGAAAACTTTTAGAGTACTCGCTATAGAGTAAGCGTGGTAGATCGCCTTGAAGATGCGTGACTACTCTAAGGTTATTATAAATTTTCTCCTCAAAAAACGTGAAGCCTCTACCGACGAATTAAAGCAGTTAGTGCCCGAAAGACGGCTATATGGGATATTAGCTGTATTAGATGCGTTAGGAATGGTTAAGCGTGGAAGGAAGAAAGTAACGTGGGTTGGTGGAGGTAACATTTGCGGGAAAGCGATTTTAGTGGAAGGATTAATTGAATCTATTACTCACAGCCCAATTAGAATTAAGATAGTTGGTAAAGAACCATTAAAAGTGAAAATAGCCGAAGAAGTTTAGTAAAAATTCCGTAGTTCCTTTCTCAGGTGAATGAATTTCGAGACTTCCTCTCCCCATCTGATGAGGTCTGCAGGAAGTTCCTCTAGGGGCCTGACGATCCCGCCGAAAACCGTTCCCTGCCCAGGCCTAATACCTTTACAGAACTCAGGAACATTCTCAACGTATACACCATCTAGATATGATTCTGCAAGTAATCTATCTTTAGTTGGGTTCTCAGGGGTTCCCCATTCTGATACCCATAAATTCTCCCTCCCACGCCCACCGTCTGGTGTAGCAAGTACAACTTTTATTCGAGACAGTGTCCTAAAGAGTAAACTCCAAAATAAAGTTTCAGTAAAGCGGCCATGCAGACTAACTTTGCAACTTATGACAGCTATTGGAAGGTCTCTTCCCTTAACGGCAACTAGGTCTATATCACCCCATACAGATTCATAATATGGAGAAGCCATTAGTGGAATGGACAACATTTTCCAGAGGATTTCACTTCGTTCTTTTATTCTATTTTCTGATTTACCGTAGATAATGTCTATACCTGCCTTTTTTAGGTCTTCCCTCTCAGTTAAATATAACCTCACATACTCCTCCCACTTACCCCCGGCTCTAGCAACCCTAGATTGACGTTCCCTAACAGTTTCCTCATCAATTCCACTCATACAACATTAATTTTATACTAAGAGTAAATTTAACATTTTCTGGTCAGTTTTAGAGTCTGATCATAAGTGGTTCTGGTT
>QMWL02000109.1 GCA_003661605.2 archaeon | reverse complement strand
CCGAAGAAGCCCGGGAATACCTCATCTGCCTCGGTTATGTTGCCAGCGATGTTCCTGACATCATTAACGTATAACGGGCACTCCATGGTTCCCGTGGCGCCTATGCTGGTCACGAAGATGACCCTGACGTTGAAGTAGGTCTCCATGGCCTCCCTTATGGCCACGCCGAAGCCCTCGCTGACGGACATGATGGCTGTCATGGCCATGACGCCCATGATGATGCCTAGCACGGTCAGGAACGTCCTGAACTTGCTGGCGAGCATGTGGTCCCTGGCCATCCTGAGCACGTCCGAGAACCTCATGGCTCACCCACCCTCTTCACCTGGCCTTAAGGCCTTCTCCTTGCCGAGCATTGTGGGTGGTGCCCTCGGCAGGATACGCCCATCACGTAGGTAGAGCACCCTCTTAGCGGCTGCGGCTACCTCGAGATCGTGGGTGACCACCACGCACGTAACGCCACGCTCCTCGTTCAGGCGTCTGATCAGGGCTACTATTTCGGCGCCCGTCTTCGTGTCTAGGTTGCCCGTGGGCTCATCGGCCAGGAGTATCTCCGGGTCATTGGCCAGCGCCCTCGCTATGGCCACACGCTGTTGCTCGCCGCCCGAGAGCTCAGAGGGCCTGTGATACATGCGGTCGCCGAGACCGACCTCCCTGAGGAGCGCCTCGGCCTTCTTGCGCCTCTCAGCCGGTGGGACACCAGCGATCATCATCGGGACCTCGACGCTCTTTATGGCCGGCAGCCACGGTATCAGGTAATACTGTTGGAAGACGAAGCCTATCTTGTGGAGCCTGAGGGCTGCCCTCTCCTTGTCGCTCATGTTTGTTATATCACGCCCCTCGATGAACACCTTCCCCTTCGTAGGCCTGTCCATGGCCCCGATCATGTTCAAGAGCGTGCTCTTCCCGGAGCCGGAGGGGCCCACGATAGCCACGAACTCGCCCTTCTTCACCTCTAGGTTGACGCCCCTGAGGGCGTGCACCTTTACCTCGCCGAGCTTGTAGATCTTGTGGACATCCATTAGCTTTATCAGCGGCTCGTCGCCCGCCATACCCCCTCCTCCCAAGTGGGATGAGGGTTCTAACTTTAAAATGGTTTCGCACCTGCTCGCTATCCTCAAGTATCGTGTGCATCATGCCCGCTTGGGTGCCGTAAGTTTTTTAAGCTCTCCCAATGTATGGGCGGCCGAAGAGGGCGGGGGAGCCGATGCAACGACAGCTGCTTCTGGTACTATCAGCACTTGTCGTTGCCCTCATGCTACTCTCACCTCTGGCGACGCCAGCTCAAGCCACGATCTCCGCCCCGGCCCCAATTAGCCCCGAGGAGACCCCTGAGTGGCTCAGGACCAAGGGCTCTGGCTTCAAGTTCCCAGACCGCTTCCCGCTTGCGAGCCAGGTAGCTCCCGAGATATTCGAGAGATACACGCCCTCCTTCAAGATAGATCCTGCCCTCCTCGAGCTCCTGAAGGACCCGAACACCGTCAAACTCGATGTGATCGTCCAGTATGACCCCAGCAGCGGCTTCGACCTCTCAACCCTCCCGCCATCTGTGCACGTTAAGCACACTTTCTGGGGCCTCGTGCCCTTCTTCGCTGCTGAGCTACCCGCTGACAGGGCTGTCCTCGAGGCCCTCGCTAACGTCAACGGCGTTGTGGCTGTCTACAGGGATGCCGTCTCCAAGTCCGCCCCAGCCGCCATAGCCGAGATCCTGCCAGCGCCCTCCGGCGGCGCCGCTGGCCTGCCCAGGATCGAGAGCCCGTGGATGTTCCTGATGAACGAGACCCTCGAGAAGATCCATGCCAAGGAACTCTGGGACCGTGGCTACACCGGCATGGGTGTTGTCGTGGCCGTCCTGGACACGGGCATTACCAAGGAGTTCCCGAACTTCTACTTCCCGGAGGACTTCCCACGCCCGGAGTGGCGCCTGAAGAACAAGATCATCGATGAGGTCAGCTTCGTGCCCGGCGAGGGCCCAGAGGACCTGAATGGCCGTGGAACGGCCGTGGCCCACATCATCGGCAGCACAGGCCGCACGGGCGGTAGGATCCGCTACTACGACTACGACACGGGCGAGTGGAAGTATGCCTACCTCTCGCCCGAGGCTGCCAAGGGCGTTGCCCCCGGCTGCTTCCTCATGAACCTCAAGTGTGTTAACAGCGACCTCGACTTCCAGGACAGCTGGGTGATCGCCGCCCTCGTCTACGCCATCCGCCACGGTGCTGACGTGATCGTCTGCGACTTCCTCTACGAGTGGTGGGAGACCATTTACCCGGCTGATTGGCACTCCCACTACCCGGTGTTCTACACCATCGAGTGGTGTGTGCAGAACGGCGCTGTGGTGATCCTGCCTGCTGGCAACGAGGGTCCGGGCTACGGCACGATCGCCACGCCCGGTAACCTGGAGTCCGTCATCACCGTGGGCGCCACGACCGAGTATGACACCGTGGCCCCCTGGTCCTCCAGGGGCACTACCACCGCCCAGGGCCTGAGGGGCCTGCCGTTCCCGATCACGGGCCCGGCTGGCGCCCTCAGGACGAAGCCAGACATCGTGGCGCCGGGCGAGATGATAGTCACCTCCTATTACGACTGGGCTAGTG
>QMWL02000108.1 GCA_003661605.2 archaeon | reverse complement strand
GTGTTAAAATGGGGGGTTCTGCTGGTCGTGTGCCAGAAGTGCGAATTGGTTGTTGCGGATTCCCTGTTCGAAGATCAACTTACTTCGACGCATTAAAGCTGGTTGAAATCAATTCGACGTTTTATAAGATTCCCAAAATCGCTACAGTTGAGCGGTGGGCGGCAAGCGCACCGCCTGGTTTTGAGTTTACGGTGAAGGCGTACCAGGGGATTACGCACGAGCAGAAACTTGAGGTTAACACGCAAACGCGGAAGTATTTCGAACAGATGCTTGAGGTGTGTAGGGTGCTCAACGCGACTATTCTCCTCATTCAGACCCCACCTTCCTTCAGACCCGATCGTTTGGATGTTGCACGCGAGTTCTTCAAGGAGTTCTCTGGCATGGGGATTCAGCTTGTGTGGGAGGTGCGAGGGAAGGGGTGGGATGCGGAGGATGCGCGTAAGCGTCTCAGGCAGCTCTGCCGCCGCTATAAGGTCGTTCACGTAACGGACCCGTTCGTCTGGGATCCTGTATACGTAGGAGAACTCGCTTACTTTAGACTCCATGGTTTAGGTAAGAAGGCGTACTACTACGAGTTTAAGAACGAGGAACTGGAGTTTCTCGCGGATAAGGTCGTTAAGATGAAAGCAGAGCGCGTTTATGTCCTGTTTAACAACTTAGCGATGTTCTCTGACGCAGTTCGCTTCAAACGCCTTCTGGCAGGAGGCAGTCCGCGGATCTACAGTAATGCTGTCGAGTGCTCACAGATCGTCTTCCGCCGCCTCTCATTTCCAACCACAAAGCGGGAAGTTCTGAACCGGTACTGGTGGCGTGTCTTCGAAGACAATGAGGGTCATCAAGCGCGCATCGAAGAGCTAATGCCCTTCGTGGATCGTGAGGAGTTTAAGGACATCGTCGAACTCCGCTCTGCTTTAGCGAAGGCGGTGCGTAAGTACATGCAAAGTAAGGCGGCGCGATAGAGTGTGGCTTCCAACAGTTTTTGGATCAGACAAAGTCGTAATCGGAGTTGTTCATCTACCTCCACTACCAGGGTCCCCGTTCGGTGAGCCGTGGGAGGCGATCCTTAACCGTGCGATGAGCGATGCACAGGCTCTCGTAGAAGGTGGTGTAGATGGAGTTCTTGTAGAAAACTACGGGGATGCACCGTTCACTTCTGGTCGAGTACCACCACACACGGTTGCGTGTATGACGGTGATTGCGCGAGAAATTCGACGTACGTTCGATGTGCCAGTTGGTATCAACGTTTTACGTAATGATCCTATTAGCGCCCTCGCTGTAGCGCTGGCAGCAGAAGCGGCGTTTATCCGGGTAAACGTCCTAGTCGGCGTTGTAGCAGCTCCAGAGGGGCTTCTTATAGGAGACGCTTTTCACGTGCTTCGATACAGGCAGCAGCTTCGTGCGAAGGTTAGGATATGCGCAGATGCTTGGGTAAAACACGGGGTGACGCTCTCAGCACGCTCGTTTAGGGATGCTGTGATCGATACAGTTGAGCGGGGAAGAGCAGATGCTGTGATTATCTCAGGTGCACGAACAGGAGAGCCTCCAGACCTCAGCTTAGTGAAGGAGGCGAAGGAGTTGGTGAATGTTCCAGTACTAGTTGGTAGTGGCGTTACACCAGATAACTTGCGTATGTTTCTCGAGGTAGCAGACGGAGTTATCGTAGGTACGTACTTTAAGAAGGGTGGCGTTACAACTAACCCCGTTGACGTAGAGCGCGTTAAACAACTGATTGCTTCAGCTCGAAGCGGATGAGGTCGCGCGCACTCCTTGAGGTAAGAGGGTTATGGAAGCGGTACGGAAGTCTCTGGGCAGTTCGAGGGCTTAACCTTGAGGTGCGAAGCGGCGAGGTAGTTGGTCTCTTAGGGCCGAACGGTGCAGGAAAAACCACGACTCTCCGGGCTATATGCGGGCTCATCGCGATAGAGAGAGGGGAGGTGCGTATACTTGGAGAAACGATAACAGGCATTAGGCGACACGCACTTCGCTACGTTGGGTATCTGCCTGAGGAACTGGACCTATATCCTTGGCTGACGGTTGAGGAACAGCTGTGGTTCATCGGAAGGCTGCGCGGGGCGGAGGAGCTAGAGCTTCAGGAGCGTGTACGAGAACTGTTAGCGGTCTTCGAACTAGAAGAGTACAGCAAGCGTTTAACCATGTCTCTTTCACGAGGCTACCGACAGCGATTGGGTCTAGCCGTCGCTCTAGTACACGACCCTCCGCTACTTCTCTTAGACGAGCCTGTTCAAGCAATGGATCCGGTTTACCAGAGGAAGGTAGCGCAGCTACTTCGAAAACTGGCTGATGCGGGGAAGGGAGTACTTGTTAGCACTCACATGCTGTCGTTTGCGGCAAAGGTCTGTGATCACGTGGTTTTACTACAGGAGGGGAAGACCGTGTTTAGTGGGAGTCTTCAGGAGCTATACGCAGCATACAATACGGACGATCTAGAGGAGGCGTTTGTTCGTGCAGTAGCTGCTTCTGGTTGAAGGAGAGACATAGGCGCGTTACGTGGTGGGATGTTCTGCTACTCCGAACCCGGCTTTTACGAAATGCGCTTCTTCGAACAAGTGGGTGGGGATGGGTAGCGCTTGTAGCAGCCATTGCTTTACTGATCGCAACCGGATTCTACTC
>QMWL02000107.1 GCA_003661605.2 archaeon | reverse complement strand
GTAGTTTAGAATTGCCGTTAGTTAAGCCTACGTAAACGTTGAAGTTTCTGCTTGCTTTGACACTAACCCACCCGTCGCCGTCGAAGACTCCTTGTAGGAATTCCTAAACCTACTGCGGGCCATAGCTCGTTCAGTATGTATCTAATTGCCTCTCCGCCGATATTGACTATGAACCAGTTGTCTCTAGTCTTTTTAGGCGATATTTTCTTGTTTTGGATGGTGCCAGATTGAATAGTGTCAGATAGTTTCTGCGCAAAATACCCTGTAAAGCGGAGGGCTCTCACTCTCAACCTTACTTCATATGCAGTTCTTGCACCATCGGTTATCAAAGCTCCTATTACATATCCTAGTGTGAGTGATTGTAATGGGTGTGGTGTTAGACTTAGATGCCGCGGCGACGGTCTCTACGGATCTTCCCTTTGCCAGTCCCTTCTTCTGCGCCCTCCTGTAGATCTCGAACGCCTCTCTAGCTCGAATACTGCCTTGCCCTCCGTCTCGGGGGGTCTGCGCGTCGAGGACAGAGCCGTTCGTCTCTAGTCGAGATAGTTAGAGAATGGGGCTTCGAGATAGTCGCAGCGGGTATCTAGAGGCGCGAGGAGCGGGTCCCGGAGGCCGTGGAGAGGAGATCCGTAGGCACGACGCTACAATAGCGATCGCGACGCCGAGGCACCTAGACGCCCTGACGGGGCTCAGAGGGCGCTGGAGTGGCTCTATAGCGAGACGGGGATTGCGCACGGCCTCGTTAAGCCGATGCTCGTGCTAAAGGACAGGAGAGTTTCCCTAGGTGTTAAGGGCGTGAACTGTGTTAAGAGAACTTTAAAATCGCAAGATGTACTCTATCACCGCGCATGCGTCAGAGCTCGCCTATGCACGCGGTGGGTAGCGTCGCCAAGGCTCTAGCCCTGTTTCTAGCGGTGTTCACGGCTAGCACTACGTCAGCAAGCCTCACTGCTCTACTCCTCAACGCTAAGCCTTGGGTAGCTGGGCTAGTAGCGCAGCTCTCCTTCCTCGCGCTCTCTATCGCTGCGATGCGCCTCATCGGCGGAGGATTCGAGGACTACGGCTTTAGGGTAGATACGTCGAGCTTAGCTAAGGTCTCGCTAACCTCCATCGCGTGCTCAGCGGTACTGGTGCACGCTGTGTCAATCGCGTCGCAGGGGGAGAAGAGCCCCCTAGAGCTGCCAAGGGATCCTGTACTGCTCTGCCTCCTCCTTCTCCTAGTCGCTCCGGTGTGCGAGGAAGTGTTCCTTAGGGGGCTCGTGCAGGGCTTCCTATTACGCAGAGGGCACTTTAAACTCTCGATCGTAGTCCCGGCTCTCCTATTCTCCGCGATGCACGCGTTACCCTTCTCTCCCGTGGGACCAGCTCTGCTGCTAGCACTCCTGTCGAGCGCGCTTGCCCTAGGGATTATAGCCGGTTACTTCAGGGCGGTTAGCGGGTCGCTGCTCCCAGCCTTCCTCGCACACTTCTGGTTTAACCTCGTCGGGCTCGCCGCTGCACACTACTAGCCTACTCGCTAGCTCAAGAGGCCCACGGCTAGTCAAGGAGGCCCGCCATCACCACTTAGCCTAGGCGAAATTCTGCAATCCCCGGCCGGCACCGCCTTGGGTAGGAGCACCTTAACCCCCCTTCGAGCGGCTTCTTTTGAACGTAGTCGTTTACCGTCGCTCTTCCCGATACGACAATGATTTCGGCGTCGCTTGCCTCGAGTCCGGCTTCTGCCAGCGCTCTACCGGCCGAGTACTCGGCCGGTGTACGCGAGATCCCTCACGGGCTCTCTCCCTAAGAGCTCGATCGGGGACTCGGAGAGCTCGCCCGTCAGCATCACCAGCCTACCGTCTCTCTCCTCGTACTCCATCCCGGGCTCGCCAACCAAGCTCCCTCCCCTAGCTGCCGCCTCTAGCCCCATCGCTGGCTCGCTCTCGTAAGTCCTGAGCCAGCACACCCCGAGCGGCGCGGATGCGGCGTCGAGGAGCCTGCTCATGCTCGAGCACCCTAGGCGCGCTACCGTCCTATCCAGCTAGGTACGGGCGCGCCCCCGTGATAGAGTTCGACGCCTACAATCTCAGCGAGCTTAAGGCTAAGCTTACCGCCGCGATGCCCTCCTTCAGGGCCAAGAGGGGGCGGGAGCCCTCCGAGGCGCTTGACTATTGTAGGATCGATTGTGTTGCTAGGCATGGCAAGATTCGTCGTGGACAGCTCTGGGAGATAGGCGCGACGACCGACGGCCGGGGGCCGACTGCTACCCTATTCCTCCGCTAAGCGCCTAGCGCTAGGCTCGCGGGCGCCTCTTAAAGCGGGACTGAGTGCGGTGGCGATGGAGTGGAGGGAGCTCGGGGAATCAGACGTCTAGGAGTTGTAGGCGGGTCTAAGCGCGGAGAATGTCTCTAGCAGGAGCTACCGTAATTGGGATTGCTACGCCCTAGAGCTGAAAAGCCTCGCTGCTATTCGGCTCCTTACTTGAAAGGGGGCAGTGCTAGCCTTCAGGTCTCTGCCCACTTTAAATGTAGTCATAGATGGTAAGAGATTTTAGGTAGTAAATTAGCATACCTCCCAGGGAGCGCGCCGTGAGCTACGTAACGGTATCCGCTAAGGTTAGGAGGGAGCTATACTTGAAGCTCAAGAAGTACGGCGTGCCAATAAGCAAGGTGATCCGTAAGGCCCTAGAAG
>QMWL02000106.1 GCA_003661605.2 archaeon | reverse complement strand
GCCGCATTGTCCAACGACCCCGCAGGGGAGCTAGATCCGGCTAAGACATATGATATTAATTATCTAGGGAGAATTCGTGTGGCTAGACTGAGCAAGGAGTACGGCGTTAGGAGATATATTTTTGCCTCCACATGTAGTGTCTATGGCTTCCAGGAGAAAATTGTCGATGAAAACTCCGATTTGAACCCACTTACGACATATGCAAAATCGGCTGTCTTGGCTGAAAGGGATCTTCTCCCGTTGGCTTGTGATGATTTTGTCGTAACCATACTGAGATTTGCAACTGCATATGGCTTTTCCTATCGTATGCGTTTTGATTTGGTTGTTAATGCAATGGTTTTGTCACTGTACAAAAAGGGGGTTATTAGGGTTAGTGGTGATGGAACCCAGAAACGTCCGCTGGTTCATGTGAAGGATATAGCTAGAGCTATCATACAGGTAATAAATGCCGATGAATCCAAGGTAAATGGAGAGATCTTTAATGTTGGAAGCAATGACCAAAACTTTAGAATAATTGATTTGGCCCATAAAATAGGCGACGCTATTGGTGTAGACTACGAGATACAGTTTTATGGCGATCCCGATAGGAGATCCTACATGGTTAACTTTACAAAAATCAAGAAGACCTTAGGATACTCTACACAATACACGGTGGAGATGGCTGCCAGAAATATATATAGGGCCCTCCAAGAGGGGATATTAAAAGACACTATCAAAACGATTACTGTGAAGTGGTATAAATACTTGTTGGAAACGTATCAATTTATAAAGGATATAGAACTCAACAACAGAATACTCTGATCGCTCTCTCATATTATCAATTCTTCTATTTTTTCTTCCTCTTCCCTAGTAATCTTGCGTTGTTTATATATTTTATCGATTAACTCAGTAGCTTCTTCAACCAAGTTCAAGAACTTCTTTCCCTGAGGCATAGTCTTTATGACATTTGATACTTCCTCAGTCAGTCTATAGGAAAGGAAGGTCACTTCTCTTAATAGGTGCGCACAGCCAATCTTCCTACCCACACCAAAGTTCAATGGGCCTTCGATTAACTTCTTTGTTATATCTATTATACTGCCTAAATAATCCAACAATACCTCCAAGGCTTTAGGTATAATTTTCCTCTTTTTTCCCTCATCGATCCCTGCAACCATTAACGCTGTCTCCAGTATCCATGCAGACGGTGCACCGAAGATCTGTATCAGCAAAACTGAGGATAACGGGCTTTCCATTGACTTCCTTATAAAGTCTGAGATCTCTGAGGAATCCATAGACAGTATTGTCGAAAAAACCATCTTAGACTCGAGATAGGATCCTAAAACTTCATTTACCAGATCGTTGAGGAGATGATTAACAGATATTGCTGTGATATTATCTGCGAGATTTATTGGGACTGATACCAAAAAAGGCAATAGGGCTTGTGTTTCTGGCAGGACTCTGAGGGTTATTCTCTCACTAATTTTTAGGCCTTTAAGTTTTTCCTTCAAAATATGTTCGCCTATCTTCTCCAATATTTTTATTGATGACTCCATATCCGAGTTCAATAAGTGCCTTATCGCCAACACTATCTCTTTTGTCGTTTCCCATACTAAATCCCTATATGTGTATTCTTGCTCAGACATTTTTCTATAAAGTTTATCGAGCGATTTAATCAGACTATTTTTTACGTCCTTTGCCTCTGGAATCGCTGTACGGACAATATTGCCTACTAGGTACAGAATGTCACTAGCTACATATCTCAAGGATTCCGGTCTCTTAAGCTCTACTTCCTCAACCCTATCCAGTACAGATTCCACGCTGTCTCTAAAAACTAGGATTTCCCTCAATTTTTTCCTTAGGCCTTTCTTCTTCTCCGACAATTCTAGTGGAACTGAAAGAGATATCGCATATGCAGACAGAGAGAACATAAACTCATCTATTATATCGAGATCCTCAAGAATCTTTCTAAACCTTGGGCTCGATATTATCTCTAATAAGAACTCAAGCGCTCCCTCCTCGAACTCTCCCTTATGCATAAATGGGGGGCTTGGGATGGAAGCATCGCTCCAAAGTGCATATATCGTAAGCATATAGAAGTAAACACTCATAAAGCTTCTTGCAAGAGCTCTAGCGAAATCAACAACATTTATCTCCATCAACGTTTCTATTAATCTGAATGTATTGTCAGCCCAGAAGCTAACATCGTCCTTTGTGACCAAAATCTTTTTCCCCCTTCTTTTTATTAATGGCCTAAATCTAGCTATGGTTAGTTGAGTAAGCCTACAATATGGATCATCAGAATATTTAAACTCTGCACTAATTATTTTCTTAGGTGGTGCTTTGCAGTATCTTACCAACCTTTCTAAATCAAAGACCGTTGTATGTCTTGGATACAATATAAACTTTAAAGCCGACCACACTAAGTCGTTATTCATAATTACATCCCTATTCAATCAAAAATGTTAGATTATAGTTAAGCATATTGAAATTGAAATAAAAACCAATCCCTCGTTCACTTTGGAATTGGCAAGCTAGGTAAGCATTTTGGTAATGGCAAATACGATATAGCCGAGAAGGATTGCAACGCTTATACTTATTATTATTGCCTTAGCGGTGTATCGCCAAGACCCGCTCTCGCTCTTTATTGCTGCCATTGTAGCAAAGCAAGGCATATAATATGCATATATCGTGAGGAAAGCTAG
>QMWL02000105.1 GCA_003661605.2 archaeon | reverse complement strand
TCCACGTAGCTTGTCGGGTAGCCGGACTTCCTGAGCTGCACGTTATGGTCGGAGTTTAGCAGTGCCGACTTGACGAGATCCTCAATGTAGACGCGCCTATCCCCCCAAGCTAGGATTCCGTTACAGAGCATCTCGTAGAAGAAGGCTGGCCTAGCCGATACGTCTACAGGCCTGAACACTACCACGTCTATCAAGTCCTCGCTAATCCTTAGTCTAGAGGCCAGCTCCAACACCAGATCTATCCTGAGGCTTAACACGCTCCCCTCATCAAGGTCGGGCACTCTCACTCTCACATCCAAGTCACTGAGGGGGTGCGCCACGCCCTTAGCTAGAGAGCCGAACAGAATCGCGTAAATGGCCGGGAATCCCCTCTCCTCGAAGAGGTTCCTCAACACTTCGAGTACCCGTGCTGCAGTCAAGCCCATAGCCACAGCCTCTCAGCTAGAGCAATACCTTAAATATCTTGGGAGCTGAAGTGGAGGGATACAATTGCCTCGAGAGGGCCCTGGGCCCCTTACATAACATCTCGGCATCACCTACTCCCGGGAGCGCCTAGGGTACCACTCGAATGCCAGAGGGTCGCGGGAGTCGCTAGCGGGCATGGCGGGTGAGGACTTTGGCCTAATTACCTGTATCCTCTCTCTACGACCGGTAAAGCTGAGTAGAGGAGCATAATGAGGAGCCTAGAGGAGCTTAAAGCCGTTAAGAGCTCTAGTATGGTTAAGGTAGTTGTTGTTAGGAGTCGAGTTGTTGAGTAGTGGTCTACTCCTCGTGTGATAGGCTTATCCTCTGGTAAGAGATGAGTGGAGCGTCCACGGGTCTCTCGAGCCTGACTTGAGGAGTTCTCACAGGCTCTAGGTTGCCGATAGGAGTGACGTGTACCACGCAGCGTACTGCGCTTGGAGGGCGGGCTTGAGCCTCGTTAAGGAGTGAGGAACCCTACGTATCTAGGATGTACTGGGGAAAGTCGAGGGAGAAGTGTTGAAGCACAGTATGGCTTAAGTATCTCGATCTCATCGAAATACCCTTTTAATGCTCTCCTCCCCGGTAGTGGAGGGACAGGTGGGTAGGGTACGTGTAGCCTTTATCGGCTGTGGGGTGCACTCGACTGAGAACCTCTACCCATGTCTCCGCTACCTAGCGGATAGGGTGGAGCTCGTCGCTACGTGCGATCTGAGAGAGGAGCTTGCGAGGAGGAATGCAAGGTACTTCGGCTTCTTGAGGTGGTATACTGACTATAGGGAGATGCTGGGGAGAGAGGAGCTTGACGCAGTCTTCGTGGTGGGGCCTCCACAGATGCACTACGAAGTTGGGCTGGAATGCATCGAGAACGGCCTTCACGTATTCGTTGAGAAGCCCCCAGCACTCTCATCGAGAATGGCCTGGAAAATGGTCGAGGCTGCTAGGGAGAGTGGAAGGTACTTGATGGTTGGCTTCATGAAGAGGTTCGCTATAGGCTACCGGCTGGCTAGGGAGGTTGTGGAGAGAGGGGAGTTCGGGAGAGTCACCCACATTTTGACCAAGTTCGTTAACGGACCCTACAGTGCGATCTGGGGTTTAGAGCCTCCAGCCCGAGCCTACCTGGTGGGCCAGGCTATCCACCACTTCGATCTCGCTAGGTATCTTGTAGGAGAGGTCGAGAGGGTCTACGCTGAGCTGTACGAACTCGATGGGGAGAGGTTCACCTACGCGGTAACCCTTAGATTCGAGAATGGCGCTACGGGAACCCTGAACCTCGGCTCCTGCCAGTCTTGGAGCAAGATTGACGAGTACGTAGAGGTAGCGGGGGAGGGGTGCTTCATATACGTAGACGATATGGCTAGCCAGGTGAGGTACTACCCGAGGAGCAACTGGCTAGAGGCTAAGAGCTACGCAGCCTGGAATCAGGGCCTTTTCTGGGAGGCTAACCACCTGCCAGTTCTCGAGTGCCAGTCGAGGTACCTGAGAGGCTACTACGGCGAGGTGGAGCACTTCATCAATTCCATCCTAGAGGGTAGACAGCCTAGCCCAGACATAGAGGATGGTTACCGTGCTCTCAGGATAGCGGAGGCAGTGTGGGAGAGCGCGGTAACGGGGAAGCCGGTCGAAGTCTCATACTAGCTTAAGCAAATGTAGGTTATTAGCGGCTACTCATCTGGTTAAGCTAAGCCAGCCACTGATATATCCCCCTACCAGGATGCTGCTAGCTTGGGATCGTTTGAGCTCATAATTGAGGTGTTTGAGAGGTAGAGCGTGAGATCGCAGCGCTCTTCGAGTCACACGCTAAGGGTAGCGGAATGCTGCCTCCATCAGACATGTAGATGCAGCTGTAAGGGCTGGGGAGAGCAGAGTCTTTGGGAGAGAGTTGCTAGGCATGCCGATACGCGATGCGGGACGCTTGAGGAGTAGTGAGAGACCCATGGAGTCCACGTATGTGATCAGGCATTATAACAGGGTTCAAAAAGCTCTTGGGTGGAGCGGGGCAGCTAGATTCTTGAGGAGCGCCTAGTGTAGCCTAGCAGCAAGCTTCACTCCTCAGCTATCGCCGACTCCTCTACTACCTCGAACTTATAGGTCCCTGAACCCACCTTGAACACTATGTACTCCCCCTCTGCTCGCGCCTCCTCAATACCCTCCGTCAGCGAGATAGGCTTTCCCTCCCGCCACACCACTTTGCCTCCCTCGAGCACTACCGGCCTCCCGATCCC
>QMWL02000104.1 GCA_003661605.2 archaeon | reverse complement strand
GAGGTTACCTTAACTACAACGTAGGGTGAGGAGACAGGCCCTATTATATCGTAAACTAGGCCTACGAGGTTAGCAGCTGAATCGTAGACATCGGCACCTAGCTTCGGCACTGCCCTAGCCTTAACTATCAGCCTACCCTCACGCGTCACCCTTATCACCTTACCTAGTACCAGCATGCCTCATCACGAGGTTAGGTTAGATGGTGAAGCGGCCCTTTATGTTAGCAACGCTGCACCGCGATAGTTTTAGCCTACTCCTCCAACATATGGAGGCAGCCTCCTGTAGATTTTAGAAGTATTCACAATAACCGGTTATTGTCAAGTACTTTGAGAGTGTAAAAGAGAAGCGCTAGCATTTTTAAAGCTCCCTGCGATTAGGGTTGGAGCTATGCCTAGCGAGCTTGAGAGATTTAGGCTCGAGAGGTTTCTCGCCGAGCTTAGAGGAAAGAGGGGAAGGGGGACGGAGTTAATATCACTGTACATACCTGCTGGTAGGCCTATCAGCGACGTCATGAACGTATTGAGGAGCGAGTACTCGGCAGCATCCAACATTAAGGATCGCACTACCCGCCACCACGTGCTCGACGCTCTAACGACAGTTATGCAGAGATTAAAGTTATTCAGGGTTACTCCGCCTAACGGGCTGGTAATATTCGCCGGTTACGTTGCTGGTGATGCTCCCGGAGACGAGAGTCTAGAAATACACGTGCTAGAGCCTCCGGAAAAGCTTAGAGTCTGGCTGTACAGGTGCGACTCTAGGTTTTACACTGAGATCTTAGAGGATATGATAGCTGTCAAGGAGGTGTACGGGCTGATAGTCGTGGATAGAGGTGAGGCTGCCTTCGGCTTGCTTAAGGGTAAGAGCCTCGAGGTGGTGAAGGAGATAGAGTCCGGCGTTCCCAGAAAACATAGGGCTGGAGGCCAGTCTGCCAGGAGGTTTGAGCGTATCATAGAGCAGCTAGTCCATGAATTCTACAAGAGAGTGGGCGACTACGCTAACAGGATATTCTCGAACGTACCCGACCTCAAGGGGATAATAGTGGGTGGGCCGGGACCGGCTAAGGAAGAGTTCCTGAAGGGAGACTACCTGCACTACCAGCTAAAGGAGAAGGTGTTAGGAGTATTCGACATCGGCTATAGCGGTGAAGCGGGTATCTACGAGCTGGTTAAGCGTGCTGAAGAACTCCTTAGAGACGTCCAGTATGTAAGGGAGAGGGAGGCTATGAACGAGTTTCTCTACCACTTAGCTAGGGATACGGGATTAGCTACCTATGGAGAGGAGGAGGTTAGGAGGATGCTGCAGATAGGCGCTGTTAGACTCCTACTAATATCGGAGAAGCTGGAGAAGGTTAGGGTCTACTACAGGTGTAGGGCATGTGGCTTCGAGAGTGAGGTAACTGTCGAGGAGGGAGCTGTAGTTAAATGCAGCAAGTGCGGCTCTAACGATTTAGAGATTACAGGGAAGATCACGATGGTGGAGGAGCTAGCTAGGCTAGCTGAGCAGAGCGGGGCTGAGGTAATAATAGTCTCTACGGAGACTAGCGAGGGTAAAGAGCTTTACAGAGTCTTTGGAGGGGTAGCAGCTATCCTAAGATTCAGGTTGTAAGCTAGCTCCTCAAAGCCTGAGCAGCCCCTAATACGTGAAGACTATAAGAGGAGCCCCGTAAGAGTCCTAGGATGTAGGGTGTGATGGAGTGAGGAAGAGGCAGCTAGAGATCATACTGTCGCAAATACCCCCTCATCCTAAACCTAGATTATCACTGGAGCAGTACACTACACCGCCCCACCTAGCCGCGAGGCTGCTGTGGATCGCAGCCTACACGTACGGCGACATCGTTGATCAAGAGGTAGTCGATCTTGGAGCTGGAACTGGGAGGTTAGGGTTAGGGGCTGCCCTACTGGGTTCGTCCTACGTCGTGCTTGTGGACGTGGATGTGAATGCTCTTAAAGTATCTTTAGAGCAGGCTGAGAGGCTAGGTTTACGCGCATGGGTCGATGCGGTGTGCAGCGATGTTAGGATGTTCCATGCTTCGAGAAGGGTTGACTGCATTGTCCAGAACCCTCCTTTCGGAGTTCATAGGAGAGGAGCGGATGTAGAGTTCCTGGAATCGGCTATTAGGTTGGCTAACGTCATCTACAGTATTCACAAAGCTGAAACTCTAGACTACTTGCAGAGAAGGGTTCGTAGAGCCGGGAAGAGCGTAAGATTGCTATTTGAAGAGGTGGTGAGGCTGCCTCCTACAATGCCGCATCACTACAAGAGAGAGCATGCGATTAGAGTGGGGGTGGTCAGGATCTCCAACTGAGGTTTAGAAACTCCTCCAGCCTCTCCATCAATGTTGGGACTCAGGTCGTTCTCATCGATGAGCAAGGCTTTTGTAGTTAAGGCAAGTTATGCCCTTAGAGATGGGCTTGAAAACGCGTATCGTGTTACCCGGGGAGGAGTTAGGAGTTATAGAGGAGTTTATTCCACTTCGAAACACCTACGTCACCAATGGGGTGATAAGAGCCAAGGTTGTGGGCGCTCTACAGGCCGACGTACTTAGGCATGAGGTTGGTGTAGATGAGGCTAGAAGAGCCATTCTGCCTAGAGAGGGGGATGTGGTATACGCGATAGTCAGCGGCTTCAGAGACGTAGTATGTTACCTGGACATCTACTACAACGAGAGTAGGAATCTCGTGTACGCTCCCCCCTACAGGGGAGTACTCCACATCTCTGAG
>QMWL02000103.1 GCA_003661605.2 archaeon | reverse complement strand
GAACCCTGTAGGTGGAGTCCTAGTCGCCGTAGAGACTAGTGAGGGCGAGGTCTTAGACTACGTGTACGCGGACGATAACGGAAACTTCGAGCTTAAAACTAACATTAAGACTGGGACTTACAAGGTTAGGGCCTCGCCTTTCACCATGGAGGTAAGGACTGAGACCCTGCCCATGGGTACGACCTACTACGTCCCGAGCGGGAAAGTCATCGTGGAAGGGTACTGCATAGGGGTCAAGGACGGGGTAAGCGTGACTCAGGGCGAAATAACAGATGGGGTAGTAGTCCAACTACCGCTCTCGGGGATTATCTCTGGTCGCGTGACCAGCGAGGACGGCCAGCCCATAGAGGGTGTGTTAGTCATGGCCTTCGAGGCTGGCGGGTCACCCGGTACCAGCGGTTTCTTCGCTGTCACGGATAGTAACGGCGAGTATAGGATAGCTAATAACTTAGAGACGGGGAAGTACAGCGTCACGCTCCTCTACCCTAAGGGCTACGTGTGGAGCTTCCAGGACACCGTGGAGGTAGATGTCGTAGCCGGACAGGAGACCGGCGGAGTAGACTTCTCCCTGATGAAATCAGGGAAGATTTCAGGCGTAGTGGTGTACAGCGACGACTCCCCGGCGGGCGAAGTATACGTGATGGCTACGTCCACGGATGGTAAGTACTTCGGCTACGCGATAACTGACGTCGACGGGACATTCACCATAGACAGCGGGCTGGGGCCAGGCACCTACATGGTCATGGCTATGAGTGGGACGGGGTACGGGCAGCCCTCTGCCCAACCCCTCCAAGTAACCTTGAGTAAGGGGGGAGAGGTCACAGGCCTGAGGATAGTCATAGGGCCCGGCACTCCCAAAGCCTCTATCGAGGGTACAGTGACGGATAAGAGCGGGAGGCCCCTAGCCGGGGCCACAGTTTCCGCTCAAGGGATCTCCGTAACGACTGATGAGAACGGCAAGTACAAGTTAGTGGTTAACGTCCGAGCTGGTACTCAGAGTGTTAACGTAGTGGTTGAGGCCTCAGCTAAGGGTTACAAGTCGGAGAGTAAGACCATTAAGGTCTCGCCCGGGGAGAAGGTTACAGGCGTGGATTTCGCTCTCGAAAGAGTACCCTCAGGCATCCTTAGGGGGAGAGTTCTAAGCGGTGGAGCTCCCCCCGCTCCCCCCACTCCTCCGCCAGCCGCCGAGAAAAAGAGGGCCGAACTCACCATAACCCTGTCCTCAACTGAAGTCGTGCTGGGCGAGTCCATAGTTATAAGCGGCAGCCTCAACCCCCCAAGAGAGGGCAAGGTAACGATACTGATGTCTAGGGACGGGGGCAAATTCACTGTTATAAAGAGGGTTGACTTAGTGAGCGGGGAGTACAGCTTCACGTTTAAGCCTAAGAAGCCCGGTAAGTACACTTTCAAGGCTAGGTGGCCGGGCGACGATGAGTACAAGCCAGCGGTGTCAGAGGAGGTACAACTGATAGTTAAGAGCGGGGCTGCGCCGCCAGCCAAGGTCACACCGACCATAACCCTATCTCTGTCCCAGACGAGCGCCAAGGTGGGTGACACTATAACCGTCACGGGCACAATAAAGCCGTTCAAGGGGCCGACGGATGTAGTAATCATAATAACGGGGCCGAAGGGCACGGAGGAGCACAAAGTGACAACGTCTGACGGGTCTTTCACCTACACTTTCACCGTTGACGCCGAGGGTACGTGGACTGTGAAGGTCAGGGTACCGCCCAGCGACAAGTACAATCAGGCCTCCTCAGCTCCTGTCTCGATAACCGTGACGGCCGAGAAGAAGTGTATAATAGCAACCGTGACATTCGGCTCCGAGGTGGCACCAGAGGTAGAGCTCCTCAGGAACTTCAGGGATAACCTGATACTCTCGACTTACACGGGCTCCAGGTTCTATGTGGCCTTCGACGCCTTCTACTACTCTTGGAGTACTCCCGTAGCGCGCTTCGTAGAGGAACATGCCTACCTCAAACCCCTGGTTAAAGCCCTGATATACCCGCTGCTGGGGATACTCCTCCTAACCTCTACGCTGACATCCCCCCTGTTCGGCGTAGCCCCCGAGGCTGCCTCAATCATAGCCGGCTTCGCCGCCTCGTTCCTGATAGGCCTAGTCTACGTCGCGCCCATACTAGTACTAGTACGAATACTATCCAAGAAGAAGGATGTAACCCGCTTAGTCAAAGCCGTAACCCTAGCAGTACTCATAACGCTAGTACTGATACTAGTGGGCTACCTAGCCAAGCTCGACGCGCTAACTACTCTCTCGACGTCTGCATACGTGGTCTCAACGGTAATCCTAGGGTCCCTAGTCCCCCTCCGAGCCACGCGGAGAACTTCTTAACTCTCTTTTTTACCATACATTTCTTTTAATTTTTTCTTGAAGTTCTCTAAGTCTCTCCTGAAGATTTCCCTCAGCTTTAGAGACTTCTCAGCCAGTACTATTACCTTGCCAGTGTCCAGCTCGAAAGTATAGGCGTGCCTGAAAACGTGTCTAAACCCTCTCAACTCGTTCAGGTATACATAGCTCTCCTCTGATACGAGGCTAGGCCTTACCCCTTCTATGCTTATCATCATCCTCCTGAGAAGCTCAATGTGGAATCGTGCAGGATCCTCTATCCTATTCTCGAAGAACTTAGCCACTATCTTAAACAAATCCTCGTAGGCACAGTAGAGGTTGTGAAGCCTGTAGGCCAATGAATCCCTTAAATCTTCG
>QMWL02000102.1 GCA_003661605.2 archaeon | reverse complement strand
TAGCAGGTCTGGCCTTACCTTCCCCACCTCGGGCGACAAGGCCATATCACGGTTCTCCCAGGGGATTTGAACCCCTCGATGTTACAGCCAAGGGAGCAGATGGCTCAGAACCCCTACAACTGAAAATTTAAATTCTGGCATCTCCTATGCAGACGTGATGTCTGTCAGAAGACTCCCCACGTTTAAGCCAGGTGGCGAATGGCATCCTGTTCCCTTAGAGAGGTTGGGAAAGGAGTTAGAGGGGTTGGAGAAGTCTAAAGTGTCTTGGAGGCCCAATAAAGAGAAGTATTGGATCATAGATCCACTAGCTTACTATATCCCGTTTAGCACAGATGAGCTGAAGTGGGGCATAAAGCTCATGGTAAAGAAGATGCTAGCTGATTGGCGAGAACTTAACAACTGGACCCTTAAGTCAGGTCTTTACTTCCCGTGGTCGCTATACGTGTCCGTTATAACGCTGCATGAACTCGGTCATCACATAGTTGAGGAATGCTTTACTAGGCCAGAAGATTATTTTACCTTTGAAAAGGATGCACGAAACCGGCAGCTTGAAGAAGGCCTCTGTGAATACACGGCATTCGCTATTCTAGGAGCCGAGGAACTAGAGCTAAACCCGCTTGAGGTTCTACGGAGCTTATTCTCAACTCCCTCAGGGTATTTAGGGGCGGCCATTTACGGGGTAGTAGGCACCTATGTAGAACGATGGTATTTCAGAAGACGCTTCCTATGGCCCCCCTCTAATACCCTCGGTGACGGAGAAGAGCGCTTACTCTCCCTAACCTTCTTGGAGAACGAATATTCCGATGCCTTGCTCCAACGTGGCGTTTCATCTAAAGTAACATCCGGGACATACTCTTTGAAGTATTGGCTTAGCATTCTCTATTACTGGTGGAATCGCTCTGACCCACGGAATCCATATAGGCCTAGGATAGATCCCGAGATATGGAACATCGTAGGTCCCCGTTATGAAGAATTATTAACGGAGCACTTGGAGAATAGAGAATACCTCACTAAGACTACTCACCAGCCAGATACAATATGGAGGACTATAGAATTCGTTCCTTCGCTACCGCTTACTTCGCAAGCTGGTTAAGCTACGATACTCTCATTCCATCTATATCCCTATCTGGCCGTGGCTTAAATAGCTCAGCATGTTACTCAGAGCGCAGAGAGAATGACTTTTGTCATTCCCTCTGAGATAGAAGGAGCCAAAAGTGTCTTCCTGTGGTTTTGAGGTCCTGAGGCGCCCGTGGCGTAGGCCTGCGTGGGTCCAAATCCCACCCCCGCACCAATCTAAGGGATCATACAAACCTCTCAAGTAGATTGAGTCGGTTCTTCCATCTTTCCAGCGAAAGTCTTATAAGGATAATAACCCCTGGGAAAGAAGGGCGAGAACATGTTGGGGAGATTAGTGGGCTGGGCTGTCGGCAAAGCTGTTGAGGCGGCCTTAAGGTATGGGAAGGTAAATTCCCTTCATAAGCCTATACCAGCTAGGTATGAAAAGGGAGGGGAAGAGAAATACATATGCTTCGTGATAGTAGATGAGAAAAAGCTTGGGGATGGTCAAACGTTAATTATAGTGGGAGATCTAGGCAAGGAAGAGGCCAGGGAGATTGAACAAGCCATAATAGTAGGTATTGAAACGGGGTTTAAGCGCCTCCTTAAATCTACTTATGAGAAAGAAGCTCGGAAGGGAGATTTTGAAATAATCGAAGATAAGATACCAGAAATCGATGAAGATCTTGAGGACGTGGTCGAACAAAGTGAGCCGATAGGGATCTTGCATTCAAGACAATACTTCAGGAAGAGCCTCTCAAAGTATTTCAAGGACGTAGATTACCAGAAGGGTAAGGAAAAAGCCATTCCAAAGCTGCCAGCAGAAAGGTTTACGGGCGGGGATTACTTCTTGAGATGGAGGGTTCGTGAGGGGCGGATCTCAAAATCATGGAAGGAATACGTGGCCCCAGTCGAGGGCATTGGCAAGCTCTGGTTCAGAGTCCATGTCGTAAGAGACGAGAAGGCCGTGGAGATGGCAAAGCTGCTCTACGAGCATTACGAAAATGACGAGATGAGGAAGAAGCTCCAGACCGAGATGAAGAAGTATCTTAAGGCATTGATCGAAGGTAAGATACAATCGTGATGAACAGCTTAAGCACGTCCTCAGCAGGCCCCAGATAGACCCACTCCCCACCACCATTCACAGGGAGATGTTCCAGAAGAGGGGCATTAGAGGGCAGTTCCTCAGTTAATGGTGGACCGGCCGGGATTTGAACCCGGGACCTCCGCGATGCCAACGCGGCGATCTACCAGGCTGATCTACCGGCCCGACCCGTAAAGTGGCTTGAGGGAGCCGGATTTAAGGTTTTCCCCGTTCTTAGGGCCGCCCAGCGGGCCCGGGGGGCCCAGGCCTGTGGCAGAACTTATATCTCGGTGGCCATACACGAGCACGGTGCCGGCATGTCTGCTGGCTCTGCCCGGGCCGGTGGGGCGCTCGTGGTCAGGGAGGTGTGCTACGTCCTCAGGGGGCCCGAGGACGAGGTCCTTAAAGCCCTGAGGGAGCGTGGCGCTGCCGCCCTCTCCGGCGCCAGCGGCATGGGGAAGTCCAGCACGGCTTACTTCTTGGCTGGCAGGCTCTGGAGAGAGGGGAAGATAGCCATCATCATAAGGCCCTCTTATGCGGCCGAGGTGCTGCGTGGCGTCCTAGCCAAGGGCCGGCCCTGGGAGGGCGGGGGAGGGC
>QMWL02000101.1 GCA_003661605.2 archaeon | reverse complement strand
CTTAAAAGCTGCTGGTTACTCGCTCTGGCTATCTAGACTCATTAATACTCATAACTTCGGCGTGCCTCAGAAGAGGGTTCGATACATTCTGGTGGCCTCTAGGCGCGGTAACCAAGAGGCGTTCAACTATGCTTTAAAGAATGAAATGCGTAAAGGGCCTTCCTGCCTTGACGCTATAGGTGACTTGCCTGAGCAATGCGGGCCTAATAGCGATTACATAGGACCACCGTCTAATGATTATCAGAAATGGGCGAGACATTCATGTACTAGGCTCAGCTTCCACCTAGCCCCAAAACACCGGCCTAAAACTCTGGAGAAAATTAAAAAAATTCCTCAAGGGAAGTCGCTGAGAAGCCTTGAGCGCGCGCCACTTTTCTCTTACAAATACTATCGGCTAAAAGCCGATGAGCCGGCTAAGACAATAGTTTACCCTATGGGCTCTGTTATAATTCACCCTATTTATAATCGGGTAATAAGTGTTAGAGAAGCTGCAAGGCTTCAAGCATTACCGGACAGTCTAGTGTTTACAGGCGGTCTCATGGAGAACTATTACCAGGTAGCTGACGCGACCCCGGTCCTCCTAGCTAAAGCGTTAGCCAAAGCATTGCTCATGGGCTTAGGTGATGCTTAATAAACGAGCATTTATCGCGCAGAGGGCAACTATTACATGCCGGTTTCCTTTTTTTACATACTGCCCAGCCGAAGTCTAGGATAGAATAAGCAAGCTCCTTAGTCCAAGTAAGCTTAGACGATATAGCCCATATCTCTTTGTCTTCCATGTAACGTTCTCCAGCCTCGCGGCCAAGGAAGAAGCGCGCTATTACTCTCGCAATGTTTACATCCACAAGTGGGGTGCTTTGTCCGTAAGCAAACAGTAGCACAGCCGCCGCTATATAGTCATTTACACCGGGTAATTTCTTAAGCTCATCGAGAGAATCAGGTACTTGTCCCTCATATTCTTCTACGAGTTTCTTAGCTAATCGGACAAGGCGCCTAGCACGCCACCTATAAAGGCCTATTGGGCGCAGAACTTCCTCAACTTCACTAAGCTCGGCTTTAGATAGGTCCTCAGGCCTTGGCCATCTTGAGATAAACACAGGATAAACCTTTGCAGCTTTCGGGGCGTCAGTTTGTTGAAGTAAAATCTCAGCTACTAATATCCTCCAAGGGTTGCACTCACTTCTCCATGGAAGTTGACGCTTGAGGGTCGAGGAACGCTTCCATTTGATAAGGTTTTCCTCGAACTCCCTTATTAACTCCGCTGCGCCGGTCATGCCTACTCTTACTCGGCGCGAAACCTTAATAAATAGCACTACGTTAAAGTCTGGCGTGCAGCGGACTACGCCGAGTCGGCGTGGAGCAATTCTGCGAGACATGGCGCATGACCTTATTGAATACCTCAGAAGCCGGCAACACAAGGAGAAGCCGCATATAAGCGTGCTCGGCTTTCCACTTCGCCGCTTTCTGGGGAGTTTACTGAAGCAAGAAGGCTTGCTTAGTAGGTCGGTGAGGCGCGTTAGTGAGGGTGAAGAAGAGGAAGATATTGCCGTAGAAACCGATGTACTTTACTCAAGGCCAGGATGGTGGATAATGGGGGTGAAAGTCGATAGAGTAGAGTTAGAAAGAGCTGATGAAAGCGCGGAGATAAGGATTAAATGGTCCTTCTGCATTAGAGTAGCCCCGCCGCGCTGCATTAGAACAGCGCCGCTGCCAATGCAAGTTCAAGTTGACCACACGGGTTGTTATAGAAGAGTACTTGTGAGCATTAGGTACCGCCCACTCACCGAACAAGCCTACGTTGAGATATTGATATCGGATCCAGATACAGGACGCCCCTGCGGTCCTCTCATACATCAGCAAGTGTCTAACGCACGGCGTGGCGTAGTAGTAGCTCTTCCATCTGGCGCTGAATCTTATAAAATACTTAAACACCTAACTGACGATGAATGGCGGGAGTTTAGGCGGCTTGAAATTCAGAGCGTCATTAACGAGTTAAAGGTAAGACATAGAGTGGGCTGGACTCCATCGCGGCTGGCTTCATCCGATTTCGTCCATAGGTTTTGCGTAACACTAAGCGTAGAGCGAGAAAACAAGGATGTGTATAAGATCGAGACCCTTCTAATGAACTTAGGCGGTATATTCCGTGATCCAGCCGATAACGGCCGACTCATCGAGCAACCCTACCTCTACGTTTTTGATAACGAGGGCTATAGATGGGCTGTCGGCTACCTCATGGAAGTTGAGGGTACTGTAGAACTTGACGGCTTAAAGGCAGCATGTGCATGGACGCCTTGCGGTCTCATGCGGCTAACCCCGATAAACTCCATGGCTGAAATTAGGGATGATGGGCATAGAATAGAGATACGCGACTGGTTAATAGCCCAAGAGGAAGTAATGCCTGTGAAAGAGGGCTCCTCTCCGTATGGCCTCCTTATAAAATTAGCTGATGAATTATGGTCAGGGAATAGATTAGCGAGAGCTGTGGCTGAAGCGCTTAGTTATGCATTAGGGAACCTTGGCATAGCGCGGCTAAGGACCTTCCAAGAGGAATCATGCCGCAAGATATTGAGGCGACTCGTAGCTGGCCAACATGATGCGGCAGTCGTGATAACTTCAAGGACAGCGGGCGGTAAGACGCTTGCTTTCTTCTTGCCGCCTATCTTTTATGCAGCTATTGAGAAAGGCAGAGGCAGACGCGGCGTGCAAGTATCAGCACTTTATACTACTAAGGCTCTGGCCAACGATCAACTTGATGAGATGG
>QMWL02000100.1 GCA_003661605.2 archaeon | reverse complement strand
GTTCTCCACCGACGAGGACATAAGAAAGTCTGTGTGGGAGTGGGCTCAGAAATACGAGGACCCTGAGACCGTAAGCAAGATACTCGCCAACCCAGAAATGCTCAGCTTCATCGACATTCCCCACATCGTCTTTATGAAGAAGGGCTATGGCATGCTCTTTGAGAGAACAGGAGTGCTTGAAGGAACCTACGTGTTCAACATCACGATGATCTTCTCTGAAATTCCCACGCCACCGCCCGGATTCCACGTTAAGGCAGTCTTCACCGGAGCTGCTTACGGTCTCATGGGCACCGATGCACGCGGTAGAGATCTCGCTGTTGGCATCGTATTCGGATCCCGTCTCGCACTAATCATTGGATTGCTAACCGCTGTACTCAGTACTGTAGTTGGCGTTCTCTACGGCATCGTCAGCGCTTACTTAGGAGGATGGCGTGACGAGCTGCTTCAGCGGATACAAGAAACCGTCTCCTCAATTCCCGTACTTCCTCTTCTGATAATTCTCGCTTTTGTCATGCGACCAACTGTGTGGATTCTCGCCCTCTTGCTTGTAGTGTTTGGATGGGTAGGTCCCGTAAAGACCGTACGTAGCATAGCCTACCAGATCAAAGAAGAGACCTATGTTGAAGCAGCACGCGCCGTTGGCTGCTCTAGCCGTCGCATAATAGCCAAGTACATCTCACCTCAGATTCTCCCCTACATGTTTGCACTAATCGCACTAGGCGTGCCAGGTGCTATTCTTACGGAAGCAGGCATCAGCTTCCTCCTCGGTGTGGAGGGAGTTAGCGAACCCACGTGGGGTCGTATACTGCACGATGCTCAAGCAGCAGGTGCTACTATGGCGGGAATGTGGTGGTGGGTACTCATTCCTGGGTTCATGATAACGCTATCCGGTCTCGCCTTCGTACTCATCGGAAACGCCCTCGATAGGATCCTAAACCCGATGCTTAAGCGTTGAGCGCGGAACTTCTCCTCGAAATAAGAAATCTCAAGACGTACTTCTTCACCTATCGTGGTGTTGTTAAAGCAGTCGACGATGTCTCCTTTACAGTTGGTCGTGGTGAAGCGGTCGGGCTAGTCGGAGAATCGGGGTGCGGTAAATCAACCACCGCTTACTCTATAATCGGACTTGTACCGCCTCCTGGGCGCATCGTCGGGGGACAGATCCTATTTGATGGCATGGATTTGACGAAGTTTAGCGACTCAGAGCTTCGTCGCCGTATACGGTGGAAGCGGATCGCAATGGTGTTTCAAGGAGCTATGAACGCCTTCAACCCCGTTCGTACCATAGGCGATCAGATCGTTGAAGCCGCAACCTACCATCTAAACATCACCAAAGCGGAGGCTCTCGATAAGGCGCGTCAGCTGCTAGAGCTTGTCGGGCTTGACCCCAATCTGATCCACCGCTACCCCCACGAACTTAGCGGCGGTATGAAGCAACGTGCCTTCATCGCTATGGCGCTCGTATGCCGCCCTGATCTACTGATCGCTGACGAACCTACTACTGCTCTCGACGTCGTCGTTCAAGCGCAGATAATCAACCTGATCAAGAGGCTGCAACAGGAGCTAAAGATGAGTTTGATTCTGATAACTCACGATGTCGCTCTAACCTCAGAGATCGTTGACCGAGTTGTCGTCATGTACGCGGGTAAGATCGCTGAGCAAGGACCTTCGGACATCCTCTTTACCAAACCCCAGCACCCCTATACACAAGGGCTGATCTCGAGCATACCTCGCTTACACAACCCTGAGAAGATAACGTGGATACCTGGCTTCCCACCAGACCTTGTAAATCCGCCGAAAGGCTGTCGTTTCCACCCCCGCTGCCCGCACACTATGCCCATCTGCCGGGAGAAAGAGCCTCCAGAGATCGAACTAGGACCAAACCACTACGTATATTGCTGGCTGCACGCACGGCGGTAGCCATGACTGCTCCCCAATCCCCACCTCAAGGTCTTCTCGATGTCCGAAATCTTGTCAAATGGTTTTTCCTTCGTCGCGGGCTCCTCGACTGGCTAAAACGACGACCGCCCAAAGCCGTTCACGCCGTTGACGGTATCTCGTTCCGCATCGAGCAGGGGGAGGTCTTCGGACTTGTAGGTGAATCAGGATGTGGGAAAACTACAACCGGTAAGACCATACTTCGCCTCTACCAGCCCACCAGCGGACAGGTCTTCTTCAAACCCAAGCCTGAAGTGCTTGAGGACGTTAAGCGGATCTCAGGGGGCGTTATAGAAGACTACAACGGCTACATCGATATCGCAAACATCCCCCTCAAGTTCTTCCACCCGCTTAGACGCGAACTCCAAGTTATATACCAAGACCCATACGGCTCCCTGAACCCTCGCTATCGTGTACGAGACACTCTCGAAGAGCCCCTTCTCGTACATCGCATGGGGGACACTCGAGAAGAGCGCCTCGAACGCGTTGCAAAGATCCTTGAAGCCGTACGCCTTCTCCCCCCTGAGGACTTTATGGAACGGTATCCTCACATGCTTAGCGGCGGTCAGCGGCAGCGCGTCGCGATCGCGCGTGCGCTCATCCTCCGTCCCAGTCTTGTGGTTGCCGACGAGCCTGTTTCCATGATTGATGTATCGATGCGCGCGGAGCTTCTCGACCTCATGATGCGTCTAAAGGAAGAGTTTGGACTTACCTACATTTACATCACTCACGACCTTGCAACCGCACGGTATGTCTGTCACCGCATCGCTGTCATGTACCTCGGAAAGATCGTCGAACTCGGCACCGCCGACCAGATTATCGACGACCCTAAACC
>QMWL02000099.1 GCA_003661605.2 archaeon | reverse complement strand
TTGCAAGTAAACATCACGTTCCTTGCTACGCTATTGTTATCAAAATGTCCTCATCAGAAGCTCTACTACCGATGAACGAGGCTATCGCTGAAGCGTCGCGTAAAGCTGCTGCAGCAGTAGAGCAGCTAGTATCCAGCCTTCCAGTTGGCGAACCCGTCGTAGTGGTCGGTGTAGGAAACAGCTTAGGGATAGGGGTATGATTCTCTCTACATGGATTATCGTTGCTGCGCTTGTTCTCCTCCTTCTTCTTCTCTTACTTCTTATCAAAAGGGAATCTAGGTACCCTATACGGTTAGAGAAAATTCTCGTCAAAAGCGTTATACAATGTATGAATTGCGGGCTTAAAGTTGTTAGAAACTTCGAGAATCAGGACTATGTGTTTAAACCATGTGGGCGTTGTCCTTCCTGTGGAGGAGACAGGTATATAGTGGCAATATACGGTCAAAAGATTAAGTCAAAATCTAGTTAGAACTCTAGCTCCCCCTCGCTCAATAACTACCGTATGCTCCGCCTGAGCAACTGGCTCATTTCTTCCTTCCCTAAGCACCGGATACGCAGTAAGTACACGTTTCTTATGTAACTGGCTCAAAAGTCCTACTTCAGAGGGGTCTAACCATCTCGGGGAGAAGGGTAGCATGTTAAAACGTGCTAATAGCTGTCTAGAAATTTCTCCAAGCTGACCGCCAGGTATGCGCCCTGTATGACTGTATATCGTCACCAGCGCTTCGGCTACAGCTTCACCAGCACCTCTAGTGGTTGTTGTAAATACCTCTACCGCAAACACCTCCCCCTCCCTAATAACTTCCCTGTGAAACCGTGGAGGGACAACAGGAATCGACTTACCACTATGCAATTTGAACCTCTGAAGCTGATGACCACACAAGTTAACAATAAGACGTGAACGTAGTGGTTTGGCTTCCTCATACGTTTGCTTAATTAGGCGCTTTATTGCAACCCCAGGACGAAGATTCGCTATAAGAGCCTCAAGATAGGTTTCCGCCTCGTCTATTAGCCACCCGTAATCGCCTGATATATCGACGGTTATGGCTGCATCTGCTGGATATCCATCTACATGTGCGCCAACATCGATCTTCACTAACCCCCTGTCCGGCAGCGTTCTAGGGTCGTCTGGTAACGGACTATAGTGCGCTGCAATACTGCCCACACAGATATTCACTGGGAAAGCAGGTCGTGCTCCCCTTTCACATATCAACCTCTCCAAGCGCTCAGCTATTTCAAGCAATCTAACTCCTCCTCTGACCATGGGTTTAGCAGCAGCAAGTGCATCTGCTGTAATTCTAGCCGCTTGCTCGAAAGCTTCTATCACGATGGTCAACTTAATGAGCGTCTAAATAATCGGTCTTCAGCCTTGCCTCCAGACGGTACCGCTGTGCTAGGTGGCACCTTTGACATCCTACATCGTGGTCACACTTCTCTTCTTCGTTTCGCCACTCAACTTTCGAAGCGCTTGATCATAGGCATAACTTCCGACACCTTTGCTCAAAAATTGCGTGCACGGGAAGTTCGTCCCTTACCAGATAGACTTAGTACGTTAAAGAGTTTCTGTGGTGGTTTAAACACTCTTTGCCAGATAAAGTTCGTAGTCATCGACGACGAGTTAGGTCCTCTCAGGGACGATCCTACGATAGAAGCCGTATTTCTTTCCACAGATTTGTACCTTAAAGCCAGTAAAATAGAATCTGAAAGAGCAAAAAGAGGGCTCCCTCCTGTTATGGTTTACTACATGTCTCCTGTGTTAGCGGAAGACGGTCTTCCCATATCTTCGACGCGTATAGCGCGTGGTGAGATAGATAAAAACGGTAGGTTGATAGGAGGAGGTCTTGGAGCGTAGTTTCGTAGTTACTCCGTGGGAAGTTCGTGGTACAATCGACTACACCAGACTGGTCGAGGAATTCGGTCTTGAGAGATTGGATGAGAAGATGATTTCCTCTCTTCCAGACCCCCCTTTCATTTTTAGAAGGCGTGTTGTAATGGCTCATAGAGATGGTTGGGTTATTGTTGAGCGTATACGCACCAAGTTGCCCTTTGCCATATTAACCGGATTTACAGTCTCCCATCCCAAACCTCACCTAGGCAATCGCCTGATAGCAGACATGCTGTCTTATTTTCAACGACAAGGAGGTAGACTATACCTTTGTATCGCTGACATCGAAAGCCTGACTGTTCGCGGTGTTCCATTGGATGAAGGAAGACGAAGAGCGTTAGAAGAATTTCTTCCTGCGCTCTACGCTCTCGGAGTTGATATCGAATCTGCCTTCGTGTACTTTCAGTCAGCAATGCCTATTCTCTATCGCCTTGCTGCACGCATCGCTAGCATCGTTTCTTCTTCAGAACTACATGACATTTATGGAGACGTAACACCAGGTCAAATGTTTGCTTCATTTATCCAAGTAGCGGATATTTTGCTACCTCAGTTACTTGAAGGTCCCATCCCCACAGTTGTACCTGTAGCAGTTGACCAGGACACGCATATTAGATTCACCAGAGATGTCGCTAAACGACTTAACGCCAGACGCTTCACCTTACCCTCTGCTTTCTACACCGAGCTAACACCTGGTCTTACTGGTACTTCAAAAATGTCGAAAAGCATTCCCTCGTCTCTTATTGAGCTAGGGGAAGCCGACACGGTGCTTAGGCAAAAGATACAGCAGGCTTTTACTGGAGGGCGTGCCACCGCTGAAGAGCATAGGAGGTATGGGGGGAATCCGTCAATATGCACCGTCTTTGCGCTTATGCGCCATCACTTCATAACTGATGATACTT
>QMWL02000098.1 GCA_003661605.2 archaeon | reverse complement strand
TGATAATGGTAGGGGAATTCCTGTAGATATTCACGAGAAATACGGCGTCTCCGCCCTCGAACTCGTGCTGACGAAACTACACGCCGGCGGGAAGTTCGACAGCAAGATATATAAGGTGGCGGGTGGGCTCCACGGCGTCGGCATCTCCGTCGTCAATGCCCTTTCTGAATGGCTTGAAGTTGAGGTCCGCAGGGACGGACGGTGCTACTTCCAAAGATACGAACGCGGCAAGCCCGTCTGCAAGCTTGTGTCCGAGACGCTTCCAATTCCGACAGAGACGGGAACAAAGATCAGGTTTAAGCCGGATGCCGAGATTTTCCAGTCCACAGACTTTGATTTCGGCACGATAGCTTCGAGGCTCAGGGAGCTTGCCTTCCTGAACAGGGGCGTGACCCTCCAGATATTTGAGGAGAAGAGCGGTAGGGGGGAGACGTTCAGGTATGACGGGGGCATCGTTGCGTTCTTGGAGTTCTTGAATGAGGGGAAGACGCCCTTACACAAACCAATATACTTCAGAAAGGAGAAAGACGGGGTCATCGTGGAAGTGGGTATTCAATACACGACTGCTTACGAGGAGAACATACTCACATTCGCAAATAATATAAGGACTGAAGGGGGCACGCACCTCATCGGCTTCAAGTCTGCGCTCACGAGAATTATAAACGATTACGGAAAGAAAAGCGGAATGCTAAAGCGGTTGACGCTCAGCGGCGACGACGTTCGTGAGGGATTGACAGCAGTCGTGAGCGTGCTCCTCAGAGAGCCGCAGTTCGAAGGACAGACGAAAACGAGGCTGGGCAACAGCGAGGTCAAGGGCATCGTCGAGTCGATAGTCTGGGAAAACCTCTCTGAGTTTTTCGAGGAGCATCCTGAAGACGCCGCTCGCATTATAGAAAAGGCAATAAAGGCGGCTCGCGCGAGAGAGGCGGCACGCCGCGCTAGAGAGCTTGTCAGAGGGCGTGAGGCGTCCTTGGACTTACTGCCAGGGAAGCTTGCGGACTGCATCGAGAGGGGAGAGCGGGCGGAGCTCTTCATCGTGGAAGGCGAATCCGCAGGCGGCTCTGCAAAACAGGCACGGGACAAAAACTTCCAGGCGATATTGCCTATTCGAGGCAAGATTCTGAACGTGGAGAAGGCGAGGCTTGACAAAATTTTGAAAAATGCGGAGATAAGGGCATTGATCACCGCGCTCGGCACCGGTATAAAGAACGAGTTCTCAAAGGAGAAACTGCGCTACAATAAGGTCATAATAATGAGTGACGCCGACGTCGACGGCGCACACATCCGAACGCTGCTCCTCACGTTCTTCTACCGCTACATGCCCGACTTGGTCAAAGACGGGCACGTTTACATTGCGATGCCGCCGCTCTACGCCGTGAGGAAGGGTAACAAGACGCTGTATGCATATTCCGAGGAGGAATATCAGCGGATACTGGAAGCGCTCGGGGATGGTGGCGGCGTGCGGGTGCAGCGCTACAAAGGTCTTGGCGAGATGAACCCCGAGCAGCTTTGGGAGACGACGATGAATCCCGAGACGAGATTCCTGAAGAGAGTAACGCTACGGGACGCCGAGGAGGCGGACATGATATTTTCAGTGCTCATGGGCGAGGACGTGGAGCCTCGTAGGAAGTTCATTCAGGAACATGCGAAGGAAGTAAGAAACTTAGATATATAGCGAGGAACACAAACAGGGATGAGTATGAGCGACGAGAGCAAGTGCGGGGGTAAGAAGAAATACATCCCGCCGAGGATTTATGAGAGGGAACGGTTCGAAAAGATGATGGAAAAGAGCGACCTTGACATAGGCATGTTGTAGGAGGTGCGTGAGATGGAAGAGAAGGAGAAGTCAAAGTGTCAGGGGAAAAAAGAATATGTGACGCCGCAAATAAAGGAGTTCATGCACATGGGTGACATATTGAAAGGCGCAAAGGGCTTGTAAGCGGCATGTGACCCTAGTGTGATTTTATGCAGTTTTCTGAAGACGAGCTTTTAAAGCGTGCGGAGCTGCCGAAGCAATTAGCGAGGTATTACCATAGGTTTTACAAGGGCAAGATAGAAATTTCGTTGAAAGTGCCAATTCGCAACTACGACGACTTTGCGATCTGGTATACGCCTGGCGTCGCAGAGCCTTGTTTGGAGATCAGGGATAATGAAGATGCGGTTTTTGAATACACAAACCGGGGGAACACCATCGCTATCGTCACCGACGGCACGAGGATCTTAGGGCTCGGCGATATCGGTGCGGCGGCGGGGCTCCCAGTGATGGAGGGCAAGGCGTTGCTTTTTAAGTATTTGGGAGGAGTTGACGCCATCCCAATATGCCTAAGTACTAAGAACGCCGCTGAGATTATTTCTGCGGTGCGTTGGATTTCGCCGACGTTCGGCGGCATCAACCTCGAAGATATTGAAACGCCGAAATGCTTCGAGATTCTGGAGACGCTCAGGAAGACGCTTGAGATCCCGGTATGGCACGACGACCAGCAGGGGACCGCCCTCGTGACGCTCGCCGCCCTCATCAATGCATTAAAGGTTGTCGGCAAGGACTTGAGGGATGTCAAGATTGCGATCATCGGGGCGGGCGCCGCCGGCATCTCCTGCTTCAAATACATAGTAAAGGCGGGCGCTCGTCCCAGGAACATCGTAATGTGCGACAGCAAGGGCATCCTGCACCCCGACCGTGACGACCTGAGCGGCGAGAAGCGTAAGGTGGCGGAGCTGACAAGTCCTGAAAAGAGGGGCGGCATCCCCGAAGCGCTGGAAGGGGCGGACGTCTGCATCTCGATGTCACGTCCGGGTCCGGGCGT
>QMWL02000097.1 GCA_003661605.2 archaeon | reverse complement strand
TTACGCCGTTTTTCCAGCGGTGTTGGCGTACTAGCTCTACTACTTCGCTGTCGCTTAGGGTTAGCTTAAGCTTAACGGGCTTCATCAGAAATCATTAATTCATCAGTCTAAAAAACATGTAGCTTAGATCCAAGAGCGAAAGAATATTATGTATAATGCGCCTAGTAGAGAAACCACAGCACCCCTCCACCCTCTCACCCATTGTACAGGGCTTCTTCATAACCAAAGGTCTAGCGCCACTCTCTGAGGCCTTAATGGTATTAAGATCCGTAATCACTTGAACAGTTACGGCGCTGCGGCATACATCATACAAGGCTGCAACCCCAGAAAGCCCTCAACTCGTCAACATCAATAGCCCTGAGGTTAGAAAAATATCCGCGTCTATAGTCTATATTGTGATGTAGATGTCGCTCCACGAACGGCTAAAGGAGAAACTGAGGGACTGGCTCAAGAAAACCAGGGACAAGGTCGAGAAAGAGATAGATAGACTTATAGAGATAGGGGTGCCCGAACTCGTCGCCTACGTCCTAGGGCTCCTAATACCGCTACCCCCGCCAGCCAAAAACATAGCCGTAAAGTACCTCACAGAGAGAGTAGTAGCCAGGCTGGCGCCGGGCATAGGCAGGGAGCAGGCATTAGAGGTGTGGGGCGAGGTAGAGGGAGACCCCGAACTACTAGCCAGGGCTGTAGGCCTGCTCCGTGAATTTGTAGAGATACTAGAGGAGGAGGGGTACGGCCCAGAAACCCTCCGCGAACTAGTAGAAGCCCTCAGACAAGCCAAAGACTTCCTAGCCAGATTATCAAAACTGGAGGAGAGAGTAGGCGGGCTGGAGAAAGGCGTAGCCAGGTTAGAAAGAGAAGTAGAAGCCCTAGGATACGCTATCTACAGGCTAGCAAAGAAGCTAGAAGCAATAGAAACAGAAGTAGCGCGGCTAAAAGTCGAACTCATAGAAAAGATAAGAAACATACTGGGAGAAATAGCATTTATTAAGAAAGAGCTGAGGGAACTTAAGAAAAAGCAAAAAGAGCTTGAAGAAAGACAACGAGCCTTCAAGAAAAAGGTAGAAAATGAATTCGGAATTCTAAAGGACGATCAGAAAATACTTTGGGACGAATTAATTAAATTAAAAATAATCCTAAAATATGGGACAGAACAACTAACCGATGAGGAGCTAGAATACTATATCATAGGCGAAAAGGGCAAATACAGAAAAATTGAAAAAATATCTGAAAGACAATACAACACTATATACCGCTTAAAAGGCGACCTAATAGCTAAAGTAGCCAACATAGAGGTAGCCGAGCTGAGGCTGAAACATGAAGCACAGATACTCAAATACATAGCTCACAAAGCCCCGTACGCGGAGGGAGTAGTCAAAATAGTAGATGAAGGAATATACAGGGGGAGCTATGCAATAGTAGAGGAACATATAGAGGGGACGACGCTATGGGAATACGTCAGGAACGACGGCGTTCTAACTCCTCAGGAAGCGTTGAAGTTAGCCCAGCAACTCCTCGAAACCCTAAAGCTACTACACAAATTAGACATAGTACACAGAGACATCAAACCGTCAAACATAATGCTCCGGAACAGTGACCCAGGAAGGCCCGTACTGATAGACTTCGGCACAGCTAGGCACGTAGACGAAACCATGGATAAGGTCGAGGCCGTCAACAGCGGCTTCTTCACACACCCAGAACTCAGAGAAAAAGGAGGCAGGAAAAAGTACTACGACATCTACTCCTACGCCGCCACCATACTCTGGGCTCTAACAACTAGAGAACTACCAGACCTCCAGGAAATGAGCCTTTTACTATTGGAAGCTGGGCGCAAGGCCAGAGCCCTAACCAGAGTATTGAGGAAATGCCTCTACAGCCCCGGCGAAGTACGCGAAGCCTACGGGGTTAAACTACCACCCTACCCCCACGCCCTCTACGTAGTCTCTGAAGACACGAGTAAAAAAGTAGAAATCGTGGACAGAGCGGTAATAGGCAGGAGGGGGAGGGAGATATACGTGAGAACCGCTGGCCTAGAAGTACCACTAACCCAGGAGAAAGTCCCCAGAAACCGCCCACCTCTTATAACCAGGCTCTCCAAAGGCGGCCACCTCAAAATAGACGCAGTAAACATGACAGTCGAAGCAATGCCAAACATAAAGAACAAGCCAGCCATATGGAGAGGCAAGTGGATTAACATCACAGGCCCCACCGAGGTAAAACCGGGAGACAGAGTAGCTCTCGCCTACAAGGAAGGACACGAACCCTACATCGTGTTAAGACTTAAAGCCAAGTAACTAGTAGCCTTAGACCCCCATAAGGCCTGTCTGTTCCTCCCTTTCCTCCAACTCCTCGAAACACTCCTTGAAACGCTCGACGAGAGCACAAGCCTCAAAGTATACGTCTGAAACTAAGGTTACAAAATCCGCGTCGCTCGGATCTATCCTCCTAATCTCCTCACACCTACCCCTCAACCGAGAAAACAACTCGTACCTCTTAACTAGGGTTTTAATGTCCCCTACGGCACGCGAATAGTTCCCTTTAGCCAAGTTTTCATCAATCTTCTCCAAGAACCTTCTAATCAGCCGCACATCAACATTTCTAAGCTTCCTCTTCTCTACTACGAACGCGCATTCCTTCAAGTCATGAGCCAGCTCCTCTCCGTTTTCTCCTAGTACTCTGATGCGGGCGTCGTAGAGCCCCGGCTCCAGGCCTTTAACCACCCAGTCTAGGGAGACGGTAGCTGTGTCGCCTGGGCTCAGGCTGACGTTCTCCCTGGAGACTTCGACCCAATCCCCGTAGCAATTCGCCTCTAAGACTACGGTGAACTCCCCGCCAGCCTCGCCCGAGTTGAGGAGAGAAGCACC
>QMWL02000096.1 GCA_003661605.2 archaeon | reverse complement strand
CTCCGCTACTACGTCCGTAGTATGGCCGGCTACTTCTCCATCTCCCTGCATCGCATGCGCATCTCCTGCGTAAACTCCTCCTCCGTCTACTTTGACCGGCGCTATGATTACGGCTCCCTCTCTAACGGAATCGACGTCTAGGTGTCCGTCGGTCAAGCAAGTCCTGTACTGCTCTTCCGTTATCGCGTACTCGTGCGGCGCATTTACCAAGAAGTACCCGAAGTCTCCAGCGTTGTGGGAATCGGGTATGTCGACGCTGGGAGTCGTGCCCAATTGCCCTAAGAACGGCCTGGTTCGAGTCGCCAATCCGACTAGATCGGCCTTCGCCGCTACCACTATCGGGAACTGCCTAGAGTTCCTCGGAGTAGACATCCAAGCGTAAGGCTCTCTAGCTATGGCCTCCGCCCGCTCTCTATCTACAGTCAATCCTATCGATCTGGGGTCGTCGAATACCATAGTGTAGCCGTGGACCATCCTAAAGGGAGAGGAGCTAGCGCCGCATTTCCTACACTTGATAGCCTCGATCCCTATACCCTCTAGCGCGGACTCCGGCCACTTCTCCCCACAACTCGGGCACTTCTTAGCCACGTAGGGATCTCCGACGTACGCTCCTTCGACCGCTCTATCGGTCCCTGAGGAAGTCGCCCTAGAGACTATGCGCACGTACTCTACCTCTATGGATATCGCATCTCCGGCCTTTGCGCCCTCTACGGCCACTGGGACATTTACTTCGTGTCCCCCTCTCAGCATCGGAGTAATCATCGGACCCCAGCAGCCCGGAGTGGTCAAGAACACTATAGAGCCGCCATCTCTCACGGGCCCCAGCATCTCTACGCTAGGGCCTATGATCCCGTTCGTGTACTTATCGTTGTATACGATCTCTCTAATCATGCGCTTCACCGCTCTCAGCCGATTAATATGCATATCCGCTTAGGCGGCGAGTAATGCTAATAAATGAGTTAGACCGGAAGAAAGGGCAGGGTCTTGAGCTACGGTCTTCGGAAATTCTTAGTAGCCGGCCACGTAGCTAGAGACGTCTTAATAAGGATAGACGATTGCGATAAACTCCCGAGGCCCTTCAAGAAATTGCTAAAGGTAAGCACGCCCGTCTCCAAGCTAGAGGAGACCCTAGGGCCCGGGTGGAATCTAGATAGAGTGCTAGAGGTCCTAGAGGAGAGGTCGATAGCTCCGATCTGCTGTAGCTACGGAGGTAGAGGGCCTAACGTAGCCTACGGAGCCGCTCTCCTAGGGGCTAGAGTAGAGCTCGTCGGGTTCGTAGGAGAGGACTTCGGCCGTCCCTACCCGGGCTTCTACGACGGGAGCTATAGAGAGCACTTAGAGAGGGCCGGAGTAGTCTTGAGAGAGATAAGAGTCGAGCCCGGAGATCTCGACAAGATCGATTGTAACTGCGGCTTGTTCGTAGTAGAGGGCAGAGAGACTCCCACTGTATACTGTATAGAAGACCTAGCGGGTAGGGATTTCTATCTGATAGACGACGTGAGGGGAGCCCACGTCTTCGCTTCTACCGCTAGAGTCCCCGAGGATCTAGTAGAGGAGAGCAGCGGAGTATTTGTGACGAGCGGAGAGCCCGAGTTCAACTCCAGACTCATCGAATCCGCTAGGAGCAGGGGTAAAGATGTACTGTTCGATCTAGGAGCCTATAGATTGACGCCGGAGTACCTAGCCGAAGTCGTCCCGAAGTGCAGTATAGTGATGGGGAATGAGTACGAGATAGAGTTCGTCGAGAGGGTCTTGGGGTTTAAAGATCCGATCGAGATGTTAGAGGAGTACGATAGTCTGGAGCTCGTAGTAGAGATAGACAAGAACTCCTGCACCGCCGTCCTCTACGGAGAGGATGGAGCCAGGAGATTGGGACCCGTAGAAGTCAGAGATAGAGTGAGTAGCGTAGGCTGTTGCGATGGATTCGCCGCCGGTTTTCTAGCTATGTACTCTCTGGGCTACGATTTAGAGGTATGCGCGCTCGCGGGACTCGTCGAGTGCTCTAGCGTGTGGAGGGTCAAGGGAGTCCAAGAGGGGATGTTGAAGAAGGAGGAACTCTTTAGAGAGCTAAAGCGCCTCTGTCCGAGTCTCAACTAGTCTTCTCGAATAGCTCCGGGAATAGCTCTTTAGCTCTCTCCGTCAGATAGTAGGCAGTAGAGCCTCTTATCCTGCCGATTATCCCCTCGGTTATCAAGAACCTATAGCCTACTCTCCTCTTCAATCCTATTCTCCTAGCTACTTCCTCCGATAATTCCAGTAGTCTATCTCTAGTGATACAAGAATCGGGCGATCTAATTATCTCTTTTACGACTCTACGAGCTAGTTCTTCTCTAGCGATATCGATTTTGCGCCTCCTCTTTGGAGTTACTTCCGATGCGGGAATCCATCTACCTCTGTAGTATACTAGGGCGTCGGGAGGCAGAAATGCAATCCTCCTCTTAACTCTCTTGGGCATTAATCTCACCTCCGCTGGATATACTATGCCCCAGCTTAAAAATATTGAGCGTAAAAATCGATGAAATTGTAGAGCTCTATTCTAACTCGATAGATCAAAGTAGCTCTCTATTGCGCTATTCCGATTTCAATTTTCGAGAGCTCTCTAGAGCAATACTCTAGATCGAAGCGTTAGCCTTATCCGCGCGGAATCGCGCCTAGATACCGTGGTCGCCCTAGAGAAGAGCGAGATCCTTGAGAGGATAGCTAGAGAGAAGATAATCGAAGACTATCTGGATCTATCGATCCAAGCTCAGCCGGCGGGAATAGATCTCACCCTAAGGAGAGTATATAGATTCAGAGGAGCCGGTAGGATAGATTTCGATAACTCCGAGAGGAGCCTACCTGAGCTAGAGGAGCTAGAATTCGGAGAAGACGGCTGGATCTACCT
>QMWL02000095.1 GCA_003661605.2 archaeon | reverse complement strand
TCTGAGGCAAAGCGCTTTCGAGACCGTGTAATTGCACCAGGGAGAATCTATTCACCGCCAGCGGCAGTCACGTTAGACCCCCTATCAGTATCGAAGGAGGCTTTAACCGAGCTTCTCACTACACAGAAGGGAAAGCTTACACGTGTCTTAGCAGTAAGGTTCGGATTAGGGCGCATAATAGCTGAAAGAGTGGTTACAGTTGCAAACCTCAATTTAGACGTATCTGCGCGACAAGCTGTTGCGCACATAGAACAAGTTCTTAACGCGCTCCAATCTGTAGTGATCAATTTGCTTCGAGACAAGGTAGTTGTCGCCTTTGATGCAGAAGAAAAAGTGCCTGTTGCACGAGGATTTTCCTCGGTGTTTGCCTACAAGCCATCCGACCTGAAACACGTAGAGATCCGAGAGTTTGAAGACCCTATCGAAGCGTTCGACTTCTACTTTACCTACCAGCGGTTCGCGCGCTACAGGAAGACGAAGCTGCAGGTTTTGGAAAAAGAGCGAAAGCGCTTGAAGCGAATTATCGAAGAACAAGAACGTGCGATTGCTGAGTACAAGAGGGCTGCGGCGGCCTCCCGAAGAGTTGCGGAAATTCTGCAGACTTATGGACAGCAATTACAGCACGCTGTTAACGAGTACTATCGCCTTAAGAAACCTAAGAACCTAGATGCAGTTCAGCGGCTTTCGCCGCTTCCTCTTCATAGAGAACCAGATGGTAGCATAGCCGTAGAGGTAGAAGGGCGGAGGTTAGTCATCCCCCCTGGAGAATCGATCTTTCGAATCGCAGCACAGCTGTACGATAGGGCAAAGCGCTTCGAGGAAAAGGCTAGGCGTGCACTCAGGTTGCTAGAAGAGACCAAGAAGCGTGCCTACGAGCCTATTGTACTGGAGCCTCCTAAGAAGCGTAAGCGTGTGAAGCGTCGCTGGTTCGACGCATACCTATGGTTTATCACATCGGATGGTTTTCTTGTAGTAGGAGGACGTGATGCTAGCCAAAATGAAGCGCTATTGAAGCGACATGCAGAGTCGCATGATCTTGTATTTCACGCAGACGTTCATGGAGCGCCTTTTGTCTTGCTCAAAACAGAGGGAAGAGAGCCACCTGAGCAGAGTTTGAAAGAAGCAGCACAGTTTGCTGCGGCATATTCGAGAGCGTGGCGTATTGGTGTAAGTGCGGTCGACGTTTACTGTGTAAAACCGGAGCAGGTAAGCAAGCAAGCGCCAAGCGGCGAGTACCTGCCCAAAGGAGCGTTTATGGTCTACGGCAAGAGGAAGTACTTTCGCGGCGTTCCGCTCCACCTTGCAGTAGGGGTTGTGGAGCAGAAAGGGAGTGTGCGACTGATGGCTGGACCGCCTCCAGCTATAAAGGGGAGAGCTTCTGTTTACGTCACTTTAGCACCAGACCCTCGACGGAGGCGTATCGTGGAGGACGTGTGGCAAAAGCTCGTCGACCAGTATCAGAAGAAGAGGGGTGTAGGACTGCCACGGGAGCTGCGGAATGAGCTGCAAAGGATTATACCAGGCGGTGTAGGACGTTTGCTGAAAGATGTCTGAGAGAACCGAACCGCTCGTTCGCGACGTCATGCGACGTACGCTACTGAAGGTTCGCGCGGAGGATTCAGTAAAGAGCGTTATTAAGAAGATGGTCAGCCAGCATGCCGACATCGCTTTCGTCGTAAACAGTAGCGGTACGCCACTTGGTGTGATCACAGAACACGACCTCGTTTATCGGGTCCTTGCTAAGCTCGATAGCCTCAGCTTGGATAAGGTGAAGGCAGAGGATATTATGACATCTCCTGTTATTGCGGTATCAGACCAAGACACCATCGTGAACGCTGCACGAGTTATGGGAGAGTATCGCGTTAGGAGATTGGGAGTAAGGGACGAAACAGGTGCGCTGGTAGGTGTTGTTACAGCAGATGACATCATGCAAGTATTTCCTGACTACTTCGAGTATATCGCAACGTTGGGACGTGCACGCGAGCTTGCGCCACGGGTTACAGAAGCAGAGGAAGAGCTGTTGGTTGGGTATTGTGAGGAGTGTGGGGAGTGGTCTGATAGGTTACGAGAGTATAATGGTCGGTATCTCTGCGAGGAGTGTTACATGGAGATAGCAGGGTTCGAGGAGGAGACCGGTGAGTAGTTTTATCCTACAGCAGGTTCTGGTAGAGGATCTAAGCGATCGCCAACATCCCGTTACGTTTCGAGACGAGTTAGTAACGCACGCGAGAAGCACGTTCCGCCACACGGGAGTCGGGATCTTACCAGTTATAGATAGGTTTAGGCGTATCGTAGGGATCTTACGACGTGAGGACGTATTCCTGTTAAGCTCAACTCGCGCAGTTGCCTACGTACGGGAGTTTATGCGCGAGCCTGTGTACATTGCACAATCCACGGATACGGTGCTAAAGGCGTGCCGAGAGATGCTTCAAGTGGGTGAGTGGGAAGTTCCGGTAGCACCGCTTCCGCTAAAGACCTACTTAGGGGTGCTCAGCTTCAAGCGTGTTGTACGGTATATCTATGATCTAGAACCGCGGATCCTTAAGGAAACTCCCGCGTTGGAGATCGCTACTTGTGAGGACATCATCATGTGTAAACCAGATGAGCGAGTCGACGCAATATGGAGAAGGACTATCGAGAAGCGTCTAAGCGGTATACCGGTTGTTGATGCAAAAAGACGATTGATTGGATTTGTAACGCAAACCGACTTGCTCCGTAGAGGGGTTGTAAGACCTCGCTTCGAGAGCTGGGAAAGACCGCGTATTACGAAAGTGGAGAATATCATGACAAAGGATGTGAAATGGGTTAGCAAGAAAGCTACATTATACGAGGTTGTTAAGCTAATGGTCGAGCAGAAGGTCAGTCGTGTACCGATACTCGATCAGAGAAAGCGCCTAGTCGGCATTGTCGATTTGGAAGATATTGTACGACTGTTTGTTGAGACGAGGAGACGCTAACCGTTAAGAGTCGGCGCGGGATGTTCTCAGG
>QMWL02000094.1 GCA_003661605.2 archaeon | reverse complement strand
CTCCAAGGCCTCCCTCGCCCTTTCCACCGCCCTCTCCACCAAGCAGTTGGGGCATGGCATGAGGACCCACATGACCCCCCAACGCCACTCGGCGCCAGGGACGTCCAGTTCCTCGACAGCAACAGCGGGAACCGCCAACCTCTCTTCGGGCTTCCTACGCTCCCTGAGTTCTTCCCTCGGCCTCGGTCTCCTGGCCCTCTCGGCCCACCGCTCGTAGATGCCCTCCGCCTCCCCGCGCAGCTCCTCCCTCGCCACCCTCAGGGCCTCCTCCCTGGGCAGGCCCTCGGTCATGCCGACCAGCTCCTCCCACAGGGCCTCGAAGGCCTCCCTGTACCCCCTGGCTGTCCTCGGCGGCATGGAGAGGCGCTGCAGCTCGCCCACGAACAGGGTCCACAGGCGCTCCTTGTCCTCTGGCCTGAGGCCAGTCTCTGGCGGCACGGGCGCCCTCCACTCGCGGCCGACAGCGAGCCTGAAGACCTCCCTGGCCCATGGCTCCCTCTCCATCAGTTCGGCCAGCTTCTCTGGCGCCTCCCTCTCCTTGCGCTCGAGCAACTCCCTTCTGCGTCTCCTCACGCCCTCCGGGAGCTTGCCCCACTCCCAGGCCAAGCGCTCCCCGTCCACGGGCATCACAGACCCTCCAGGAACCTTATGGCCTCCTCGGCCACCCTGACCACCTCGGGGGTCTCTGGCGGCCTTGGGGGCACAGGTGTGGGGGCGATGCGCTCCTCCCATACCCTCTTGGCGTGGGGGCAGAGCACGAACAGCACCCCCCTCTCCACCTCGTTGAGGTCCCTAAGGCTAGAGACCACCCTACGTCTCTGCTCCTCTGTCCACTCATGCCACCGCTCGTAGAGCTCGCGCCAATAGCGGTCCTTCCCACGCCACAGGTCGAGCTGAGGGGGCGCCAAGGGGGTAATGCGCTCCCAAATCTCATCGAAAGAGAGTCTAACGGGTTTAGGTCTCTCTGGCGGCTTGGATATGATGACCCACCTCTTCTCCTTCGGGGGAACCCAACCGTAGGTCTCCTTCTCGAGCTTTCCTTCCTCGACCAACTTCTCCGCCAACTCGGCGGCACCCACGGGGCAGATTCTCCTCTTGAACAGTTCCCACTTCAGGGTTTCCCACGAGACAGCCCTACCGTATTTGTCGTAGAGTTCCTCTACCGCTCGTATGATGTCCTCCTCACGGACAGGCCTTCCGATGATGTCCTTGCACTCCTCCATTATCGTCCGTTCGAGGCGCTGCCACTCCTCCAACAGCTCCTCCAAAGGCTTCGTCTTCTCCCGCCTGGCATCCTGAAGTCTCCAGGCCCACGACCACCAAGATTGGAGGAGGTCGTGGTCAATCCGTGCCAGACCCCGCTTCCTAGCGTCGTCCAGTATGTCGAGAAGTTCCAACACCCTACCCTCTAGTTCCTTAACCTTACGCTCGAGCTCCTCTGGTGGAGGCGTGGGTTTCTCTAGGGGTTTCTTAGGCGGGGCCCTCTTCATTTCCTCCCTCAGGAGGGGCACCAACTGTTTCCTCTGCCACGCTGAGAGCATCTCCCAATCCAGATGGCTATCCAACTCTATGACCCACTCTCTATCCTCCCCGATGCGTCTCAGCCACTCGGCTCTCCGCTCGGGCTTGGCCCTGTTCCATAACTCCTCTACGTCCCTATACTCTGGCCCTGTGCAGGCTTTCTCTTCCTCGATTATCTTCTCGGGCTCGACTCTCTTCCATCTCCATACCCCGTGGAGGGTAGGGGATACCTCATACCAGTAGTCCCCTTTCTTGGCAAGGAAGACTCGTTTTATGATCCATTCCTTGCCATCGTGCTCGTAGGTGAGGGCATTCCATCCCTTGAACTTGAAACCCCTGGGCAACTCGCTGACCCTATATATCTTGAGCATGTGGGGCTTGAGAGCGACATAGATTTCACGAGCCTCCTCGGGCCTATCCCCCCTTCCTACGGTTGGCGTGAGGATGAGCACGAACAACTCCTTGGGTGGCTCCTCGGTGGTGAACTCCTCTGGGGGCGGCCTGGTGGGTGGCTTGGGTAGCCCCTTGGCTTGCTTGAACCCCTCCTCCGTTAGCTCAATCCAGTCCTCCGGGCGGTGCCAGTATAGCTTCCCCTCCTCCTGCAAGCGAATCAGGACGTCCGCTATGTCCTCCACATCGTGGCCGAGTTCCCTAAGCCTCTTCTCCAGCTTGTCGTACCTTATGGCCCTGTCCCGTAATGGGATGCCGTATTTGAACTCCTTGATTGGGGACATCTCGTATATGAGGGCCAGGACATCCTCGGTGCTAATCGGCTTCTTCGGGGGCAACCTGCCCAAGCGCCTTAGTAGTTCCCTCCATATAATATACTGTCTCAGAACCTCCTTCGCCTTCCTCTTCACATCGCCAATAGGCTCCTCACGGGCGAGGGCTCTAACGAAGGCGTTGTAGAGTTCCCCCGCCCGTCGCTCGGACTCACGTAGCAAGCCCTCTATCTCCTCCTCGCTAGCCCCTCGTGTCATCATCACCACGCCCTCCACGACCTCTCTACTCAGCTCCTTTAGAGTGGCGGGGGACTCCCTCGACTTCCCCCCCTCCCACGTCTCCTCGAACAATCTCTCCACGGGGACAGGGGGGGGTGCGCCCTCCCAGATGTGCTTCCTGACAATATCCACCACCTTAGGCAGGTAGTCGTACTTGGGGGTTGGGAAGGGCCTTATTAGGGCGAGGTCCCCCCGTATTCCCGTCATCTGTGTCCACACCACGGAATCCACGGGGTTCTCTACGTCAGCCACCCCCACGTAGATTAGGCCCCTTCCGATGTCCTCCGCCACCTTGACGAACTTCTTGCGCTCGTCCATCTCCACGGACGTGAAGAGGAGGATGGGGACCCCTGCTATGCGCCCCCAACCCTCGGCCATCGGGGGCTCTATCGTCGCCTCGTAGGTCTCCGTGAGCCACACATCCCTTTCATCCCACGCCCTAAGCTCGTAGCCCTTGACCACGCCTGCCCCCCCCACCTCCTTCCGCAT
>QMWL02000093.1 GCA_003661605.2 archaeon | reverse complement strand
CTATTACGACGATCATCTCGCAGAGCTACTACGCGTCTTTAACGGGGATGTGGAGAAGCTACGCCAGCATGTGCTTCGGGTTAAACAATGGGCTCGTTCGCGAGCTTCGTAGTCTCCGTAGTTAAAGCATTAGAGGAAAGCGGCGTTGAGTACGTAATCGTTGGAGGGGTTGCTGCCATACATTATGGGCGAGTCCGGTTAACGCAGGACGTTGATGTCATAGTCCTGATTGAGCGGGATGATGAGAAGAGTGTGAAGAGCTTAGTGACTACCCTGAGGAAACACGGCTTCCAGATCGGAGAAGAGACCCTTAGGACCGCCCTCCGCGAAAAAAGCCACCTCACAATCTTCCACAAAGCGCATCCAGTTCTCCACTTAGACCTTAAGGGTGTGTACTCAGATCTCGATCGATTGGTTCTCGATGGCAAGGTAAGAGCACACCTCTATTGCTGCACAGCATGGGTTGAAGCACCAGAAGACCTGATCGTAGCTAAGCTCGTCTACGGATCCGCCCAAGACATAGAAGATGCAGCGGTAGTGCTGTTAACGATGCGGGATACGATAGATATGGCTAGACTTCGAGAAAAAGCTCGACGGTTTGGTGTAGAGAATCTGTTGGATGCGCTCTGTTCCAAAGTCTCAGCATAGATATTGTATCAGATTAAGAAGCTACAAGCCTTCGTATGTCCAAATCGCTCCACCAATAGTCTTGCTGAGCAGCTTATCCTAATCCTATGGCTGGGAATGGTCACGTACGTGACGAACTACATGAAGTCCGTGAAGTTTGCTAAGGAGTTTCTCGTCCTTCGCTTCTAAAGGAATTCACTTTCGCAGCTTGCACTTGTGATCGTTGAACGAACCTAGAGTTCAGCCTACTGGTGTATGAAGTCTATCACTCTCCCCAGAAGCCCAGTTCGGGATCGTGCGGTAGCTGCGTAGGCTTCAATCCGTTTTTCGTAAGATCGTGGTGGGTAGTCGCGGTTGTCGTAGATGCGACGGTAGAGGTTCAGGATGTGGGGGAAGTGCTGCCGAACGACCTGCAGGAAGCGGCGCTTCACCTTACCGGGTAAGGTAAGTGCTCCTGCTAGAAACCGCCTAGCACCGTGCTCCTGTGCAGCTTTAGCAACTTCCATGACCTCGCTCGGGGTGTCGGTGAGACCTGGGAAAACGGGGATCATACATACACAAACCTCTATCCCTGCTTCACTAAGCGCTCTGACTGCAGCGAGGCGTTCTTTAGGACTGGGGGCCCTTGGTTCCAGGATCCTTGCTAGCTGTTCGTTGAGGGTTGTTATCGTCATGAAGATAATGCAGCTGGCTCGAGAAGCGATCTCTTGGAGAAGATCCAGGTCTCGGAGAACGAGCGTCGACTTGGTTCCTAGCTCTACTGGCCATCTGGCTCTATGGAGTATAGTAAGACACCTTCTCGTAAGTTCAAACCGCTGTTCGCAGGGTTGGTAAGGCTCGGTAGCTGACCCGATGAACACTACATCCTTTGATTTTCGTTGTAGCTCCCGTTGAAGCACTGAAGCGATGTTCGATTTGATGAAGATCGAGGCTGCCTCCAGAGCTGCCTTCTCCTTATCCTCTCCACTAAAGGCGTTAAGTGTCAGACCTTTCGCATCTTGCTTTTTGTATGGAGGTCTCCACTTCTCTGCCCAGCTGTAGCAGTAGGGGCAGACGTATGCACATCCCCGGTAGGGGTTAAGCGTGTAGACGCAGCCATACCAAGAGTCGCGGCGCTTCAGCTGGTTAAGCGCCGTCCTTACCCGTACTTGCACATACGTCATTCTCTACACACCGTACATCGTTCGAACCCAGCACGTTTTCAACTCTTTCCAAAAGTCCGAAATGTATCTATAGTCCTTGCGAGCTTCTTGGGGTGCGGTTTCGAATCGTGTGATTTGACTCGTTGGGGGCAAAGTCGTCGTGTGTATTTGTTGAAACGCCAGATGTGCGGATTCTCATAGACCTAGGGGTTGCGATCATGCATCCATCATTTCCTGCGTCGTGGGAAGATAAGGTACGGTGGGCGGAGCGTATGCACGCACGCTTCTTGCACGTACTCTCCTCCGAGTCCTACAAGCGTTAGTTGAAGGTCGTCAAGCGTCTGAGCCGCTTCAATAAGCTCGTCCTCTCCGAAGGCTCCGGAGTATTTGAGCGCGTTCAGCACCTCGAAAGGAAGAATGTGGGGAGCAAGGAGGTCGGTGCGTCCTGCTACATAGTCATTCCTGAGTAGTAAGCCTCCTTGCGCCACTCCTCTTGAACAAACCACTTTACTACAACGGAGGCATCAACAACCACCTCACTCAACGCGTTTCATGCCACCGACGGATTTCCGCTACAGCAGACCAGCCTTCTACACGACGCGCGAGGGCATCTATACGCTGTGCCGCACGTCTAATTCGAGCAAAGTCCTTGCGACGCTGAAAAAGGCGGTGCTTCTCCTTCGCTACCTTGGTGGCAATAGCATCGCGTACAACAGCACTCCAGTTTACGTTCTTTAGCCGATCCATTTCTCGCTTAAGCCGCTTACTGATTCGAAAGCTCACTACTACGCTCACCAGAGTATTACATATACGACAACATAAGTATTACAATGTTATCGAGCCTCTGAGATGACGCGGTCTTAGGCAGTACGATCGCAGTTCTACCAACTGGCCACTACCTTGGGAATTCTTATTAGTGGTGTTCCTATGTAAGAGACGATTGAAGAGCGTCGAGATAGTTATTCGAGGACCACGTGTACAGGAAGTTGGTTACCGAATCTTCTTGTTAGAGGAAGCGGATCGGCTTCAGCTACCGTTCTTTGAGGCAATTAACGTAGGGACGGATACTCTGGTAGTACGGCTGCGAGGTCCTGAAGAGCATGCGGAGCGGTTTCTGGAGTTCGTAAAGACAAAGAAGCCGCCTTTATGCCAAGTGGAGCATGTGGAAGTAAAGCCCTATGAGGGAGATATACGAGATCGATAAAGTTACCACCGAAGCCTTCAATTAGAACAGCTAGTGAAGATCGTTCAGATAGGGACTCAGCTAGTTGAGGGTCAGAAGGAGCTACGGGAAGGACAGAAGGAGCTATTAGGAGGGCAAAAGCAGTTAATAGGAGGGCAAAGGCAACTAATAGATGGACAAAAGCAGTTAATAGAAGGACAGCAAAGATTGTTAGAGGGACAGCAGAAACTGATAGAAGGACAACGACAACTGATAGAAGG
>QMWL02000092.1 GCA_003661605.2 archaeon | reverse complement strand
GGAGTCGGATGCGGAGACTACAGGAGAACTGATGGCGGGCTTAAAGCTAAGGATAGAGAGTTCATAGAGCACTTCGCAAAAATGTACGAGAAGGCCACGGGAGTCAGAATAGAGCCGAGACCCTGTAGAGATCTAGATGGAGCATGGGAAACGTATGAGAGTGGGGGTTGGCTCAGGAGCGCTCTAGAAACCGGAATCTGGAAGGTTATAGCGGAGCTCGACCCGGTGAACTGGCTTAAGGGATTATACGATAGTGAAGGATGGCCCTCGCCGGTCATTAACCATAAGAAGCGCCTACTCCTGGCTCCAGAGATAAGGCTTGCAATAGGAGATCGGTTCCTCAAGGATTTTGCGAGGAAGAAGCTCGAGGAGTTAGGCTTCAGCCTGATAGAGGAATATTATGGTGAGAAGGAGGAGGTAGTTAGAGGGATGCGCGCGAGGTTCGGTGAGTGCTGGAAGCTCCGTTTCCGCGGCTGGAATCAGGTGAAATACTTTGCGAAGCTGATAGGCTTCAGAGTTAACTATAGGAGGCAGCTCCTACAAGACTTGCTAAAACTAGAACGCTACACGCCTAAAGAGAGGTACAAGCTATGGACGCTGTGGTACCAGAAGACGGGTGGAAGATGGAGAAGAAAGGCATACCTCTAACCCCCTCTCCCCGACCCCAGCCACTACTCTTCAAAATGTTTATGGGTAGCCGATATCGAATTAAGAAGTGAGTTTAATTATCTAACTAAAGGGTTAGAATGGTAGCCCGGCGGGGATTTGAACCCCGGTCACGGGGGAACCCTTCCGAGCCAGCTGGTTCGGTTTTCATCCCAGCCGGCTCGGATCCAGAGCCCCGCATGCTTACCGCTACACCACCGGGCTCGCCGTCTACATATTACCTGGGGTCTTATGCTTTTCGCCCTATTATGATCAGGTCTTTTAGGTCCTCGTCTATCACCTTGGGGTTCGGCAGCTGTCGTAGTATGTGGGGCAGCATCTCTCTCCTCTTTTTTAGGAGGGTTATTGCTAGGTGGCCGCCTTCCTTAAGGGTTGTGAGCGCCTCGCGGGTTAGGTTAGGGGCTTCGTGGACGACTGTTATGGAGTATATGGTGGTGAATGCCTGTGGCCTGAAGGGCATTTTCTGTGCGTCTGCGCAGACGAGGTCTGCGAGCCTGTTCCTCACCTTCTCTCTGGCCTTCTTGAGCATGGGTAGTGACTTGTCTAGGCCTACGTAGTAGGCGTCTATCAGCTTGGCTAGTAGGCCCGTGCCGCAGCCAGCGTCGAGCACGGGGCCTTGGCCTGGGGGTGCGGCGCGCACCGCCTCCCTGTGCTTTGCCTCCTGCTCCTCGCCGTAGAGCTCGTCGTAGGCTTCTGCGATGAGGTCGTAGCTGAGGCTCATGGCCCCCGCCTAACCATGATTAGTCAAATGCTCTAGTTTCTAAAAGTTGGAATATCGTCGCTCATATATACCTCTTGACACTCGTAGGCTCGGCGAGAGAAGGGGATAGTGATGGGAGGCGGTAGGATCTCGATATTGGCTCTCGGCGTGCTGGTGGCTGTGGCGCTGCTGGCCGTAATGCCAGTGCCCACGGCCTCGGCCGACCCGATTCACAACATGTGGATGGTACTCGTCGACTCCACCGGCACGCCCTTCGCCAATGAGGAGGTCATAGTGGCCATATGGAACGAGACCGCGAACTGTGCCATCGCCTACTTCAAGGGGACGACTGATAGCAGCGGCAACCTGACGCTCGTCAAGCTGGTGGCCTACGACATCTACACGCCCGCGCAGAAAACGTATCCTGGCACCAAATACAACATTACCATTGGTATTAAGAAGTATGGGAGGTGGCTGCTGCTCACCTGGGCTAAGGGCATTGACTGGCCCACGCTGATCAGCAGCTACATTAACACGACGGTGACTGCCGACCACTGGTGGATCCTGAACTTCTCGGCGTGGACCGACCCCGACAGGGACGGCGTGCTCGACCCGCTCTACTACAAGGACGAGGTTAACGGGATTGTGAAGGAGGACCTGGCGAGCTTCAGGATCTACTGGAACGACACTAGGGAGCTGATAACGGAGATCTGGGCCAAGTCCGGCACTAACGTGGCTGAGAAGCTCTTCAACATAAGCGACATCGAGCTGACCGTGACTGAGACGATACCCGAGAGCGGCTGCTTCGTCTTCAAGGCTAAGAACGTGACGCTATACAAGGAGGTGTACTGGAACCTGTTCGAGAACCCGAATGAGTACAAGAAGGTGCTGGTGGGCAAGGAGCTGCTCAACTTCACCGTGACTCCCACTGACACTAAGATGCTCAACGTGACCGACCTAGTGTCCGGCACCTGGCTGCTCTACGTGTCAGTCCCGCCCGGCGTCGCGCCAGGCATAGTCGACGTGGAGGACTTCGCGTACACCGTGTTCTTCAAGGTCTACGTGCTCGACCCGTGCGGCAATCTAATAAACACTGGCGCCATGTCGGCCTGGAAGGTGTTCTTCCAGGCCACCATTGACACCGACTTGGACGGCAAGGAGGAGGCGGTCATCCTGAGGAGCGGCGCGCCGAAGGACGGCATAGCCCCTGCCAGGGGCTACGTGTACCACACCGAGAACGTCTTCTGGGTGCCCGACATAACGGCGGTCTACGGGAAGGACTACAACGTGACCCTGAACATAATGTACTACAACGTGCTGGTCTTCACCGCCGACTTCCCGACTAACGAGACGGCGCCGTTCAGCCTGAAGGACAAGGTCGGCACCTACATGAACTTCTACCCAGGCCCGGTCAACGACATCGAGGCCTTCACATCGGTGGTCGCGACTAAGCTGATAATCAAGGACTCCCAGCCGACCAGCCAGCCGCTGGAGGGCGCCAGGGTGATACTCGAGCACACCTACGGCGACCCGATCTACACGATATCCGAGGTGGGCGGCGCGGTTGACCTGCCGCCCTTCGCCACGGTGGGCGCCGCTGAGGGCGCGACCGACTTCGGCAGGGTCTACTGGTCCGTGTACTACGACGTGAACGGCGAGCCCTACGGCTACCTGCCGGTGCCCTTCACGTACAGGGTCACCGGCATGCTGTACAACTACACGATAAGGGTCTACTGGAAGATGCCGGGCGGCGAGGAGTGGGTTGACGTCACGCCCGAGGACAACATGTTCTCGCTGAACATAACTGAGTTCATCGAGGAGGGCTGCAAGATACAGGAGTTCGCGTTCCAGGCCAAGGTCTACCACGCGAAGATTAGGGTCATAGACCTCTGCGGCGAGCCGATAACGTCTAAGACGTACCCAGGCGCCACCGTGATC
>QMWL02000091.1 GCA_003661605.2 archaeon | reverse complement strand
GGTATGAAGAGCCAGAGGAGGATGCGGTCTAGGAATATGGTGAGCGAGGTCAGAATTCGCGCTCCGTATGCGGGTAGGCTAAAGGCTAGCAGTGCGCGGACGTGCGAAAACGTTGCTTCGTAGCCTAGTCTCCGAACTGCGTGAAGAATGGATAGGAGAGCAGCTGTTCCATCCCCTACGATCCAACCTACCAAACCCCGAGAATGCCGTAGCCTAACAGCAGCAGAGATATGCCTATCAGCTTGCGAAGAACCTGGTCAGTAAGCCGGTATACTGCGAGGTGGGAGAAGTCCTGAAGCGATTGTACGAGACCGTAGCCTAGCTGCATGGGGGTAGAGAAGAGGAGAGAGGCTAGTAGTGGAGGGAGAAGGTACTCATAGCCGTAGAGACGTGTAAAGGAGACAATTACGTGAGATAGGAGGATGACGGTGCATAGGCCTACTGCGATGGTTATGAGAACGATATTGATCGCCGTTGAAGCGTAAGCCCGGGCTAAGTGAGATTCCCCTCGCGCGCGGTGTTCTGCTACGAACCGTACAACACCTACGTGAACACCGATGCTTGTGAAGCATTGAAAGAGCATGTAGATGACGCTGATAGCAGCGAATGCACCGAAGTCCTGGGGAGTCAGCTTCCAGACCATTACAACGAAGAGGAGGGTAGTGAGAAGGATCGTTAGGAGTGTTTGAAGGTAAAGGTATGTTGCGCCGCGTCCCAGGCGTGCAGCTTCTCGAACCGCGCTATTCAAGAGAGCGCCGAGTAATCGCGATTCAATAAAGCGTTAATTTTGCAAAACGTATACGTCGGGGGTATGGTCAAGGTACTGAAGCTACCTCTCACACGTATTCAAAACGAAGTAGCAGCGGGGAATATCCGATTTACAATTGTGGGGGTTACACCATATACGCTTTCGCTAGCTGCGCTCTTTCTGGAGAAGGGGTGTCAGGTAACGGTGTGTGATGCTAATGAACGAATCCTTCAGGTAATTGAAGAGGGTATGTCTCCTTACCTTGAGCGGGATGTGACACCCCTCATGATGCGACGAGCAGGACGTCTGTTCAAGCGCGAGGTTGTTATGCCTTTCCTACCGCACCTCTGTCCGTTTTGCGGTAGTCCGTTCATTCCTGACCGGGAGAAGCGCGCAATCTGTTCAGGTTGTGGAAAGGTCGGAATCCGAACACCTTACGGCATTGTGACGCCGCGGAGGGTCGGATATAGTAAGACGCCATTCGGACGAGTGGGCCAGCTGGGTCTGATTATCCGGACTGCACGCAAGGCAGTTTGGCGTCCTCGTAGAGCACGGAGACAAGCGCGCGAGCTTCCTGAAGAGCGCCAGCTTACAGTCAAGACTGATGTACAGAGAGCGGTACGACGTGCGGATGTCATTCTGCTTCACGCAGATGTCGGTATAACTAAGGGTGACTTTGATACAACACCGCTAGCAGAAGCAGCCCGTCCTGTCGCGAAAGGTCTTACGCGTGGACACCTCATCATATTTACCTCAGCAGTTCCACCTGGAACAACGGAGGGCGTACTTAAACTAGTTCTCGAACAGGAGTCAGGATTCGAAGAAGGAGAAGACTTTGGTCTAGCATACTTGCCCTTATTACATGCTACAGGAAACCTAATCACGCAACTGAAGTATGGTGTTAAGCTTGTAGCCTCGCCAGATCCCCTTTCCATTCGCGCCGTTAAGGGTCTGTTTGCCGCGTGGCCTGGAGAGGTGATCGAAGTTCCACAAGTGAAGGTCTTAGAGGCTGCGAAGCTCTTTCAAGCAGCTTATCGCATGGTAGAGATCGGTATTGCAAACGAGTTTGCTCGGATCGCGGAGGCGGCAGGAGTTGACTACGATATGATTCGAGACATTCTCACTACTGTAGACCCGCGCATCCACCTTCTTCCACCAGGACCTGCGGCGGGAGAGAGCCTACTCCACGAGAGCAGTATGTTCGTTACATTGTCGACGCGAAGCGGAGTTACACCACACTACCTCCACCGTTCCTTCGACATCAACGAGCAGTTTGTAGAGGAGCTAGTTGCAACTATGGAGCGGCTAGCGGAGAGGCACGGGATCGCACTGACTGGACAACGGACAGCAATTCTTGGCGTTGCCTATAAGGGCAACATCACCGAGTTTCAGAACTCACCTGCTATCCCGCTCATCAACCTTCTCATAACGCGAGGAGTGAAGGTCGCGGTTCACGATCCTTACGTAAGCTTTCAGGAGTTGTCACTAGCAATACCGCCCGGTACTACGATGACACGAGATCTTGCAGAAGCACTTCGTCGAGCAGTATGTGTTGTAGTTCTCGCAGATCATATTACGTACCGTACGCTTAAGCCAGCAGATTTGCTGGGAATGACTGGGCAATCAAAGGTACTGGTGATCGACGTGCGTCGAGTGTTTGATGCAAAGGAGGCACGAGAAGCAGGGTTGATCTACTACGGATTTGGATTCCCGATGCGGTAGCGTATTTCGTCTGCTTTTAGAGCCTGACGTAGCGCTTGTTTGCACTAGCACAGGGCAAGTGGCTGCTGCAATAGCGTTAGGTTGGAGACCCACTACCGCTCTCACACCCTGTTTGCTCATAATCGCAGTAGCTAGCTTCGTTTTAGGGTATCGTGGCTGGCGTGTTTTAGAGGGATCGGCTAAGCGCGTCTACACGTGGATACCGCTTGTGCTTGCGTCTGCAGGAGTAGCACTTCTGTGTATCGAGATGCTGTTGTTCTACGTGCGAGGTATTCAGCCTCTAGCGACTGCTCTTATGGCATCAGTAGCTGGGGTCGTTCTCGTAGGGCTAACGATATGGTTCGATCCGAGACGCTACTCTGAGCAAGCAGTTTGGTGGATTGCAAGCGGATTGTTGATCCTGTTTGGAATTGCTGCGCTCGAAGTTCTGGTGAGAAGCTTGCCGAAAGGCATTCCCTTACTTGCGCATCCCTGGCTGGAAGCAGAGGTGAGACGCGTACCTTACGAGGATCCCTTTAGAATAATCGCGCTTATTTCATTCCTAGTGGGGTTTTCTCTACGTCTAACCGTCTACCCCCGGCGTTTTTGGATCGATGTAGTGCTTATTGTAACAGCGTGTTGTGCGTTTCTGATAATCGGTTTTCTTACCCACGTCTTTGCAGCAGTAGGATTGGTGCTTCTTGACGCTTTTCGTCGGTATGGAAAACAGGGTTGGTGGAGGAGGCAGTTTGCTCTATTCGCTGTTCTGCTTGTCGGAGGTGCGCTCGCATTAGCAGTTACAGGGCATCTATCTCGCGTACTCGACCGACCACGTCTCACGTTAACCTATCTGGATATGATTGTAGCACGAACGTCGATCTGGGGAGAAGCAAAAGGCGCGTGTATGCTATGG
>QMWL02000090.1 GCA_003661605.2 archaeon | reverse complement strand
TCATAAACAGGCCCGTCAAGGGCGTCAAGGTGGGCGACATCCTGGCGGCGTTAAGGTCGTTTCAGAGGAGCTACGGCGGCAGCCTCGCCGTACAGGTCATGCTGTTGAGCTACGGCAGCCTCCGGAACTACACGCCTGAAGACGCGGAGAGAATGGCCGAGGCCCTTGCAGCCGTGGAGCCGGATGAGGTGCACCTCTACACCGTGTATAGGGCACCGCAGATCCCGTTAGCGACTAGGGCACCCCGTGGAGAGATCCTGAGGTTTGCTGAGGTGCTGAGGGAGAAAGGCCTTAAGGTGATGGTGTATCCCGAGTAGCTGCTGTGTAGTTGGTAATATATGTTGGTGTCAATTCGCTGTTGTGGGGCTAGCATTGAGAAGACCTGCGTACAGGAGGATAGTCAGGGTGGGCAACAGCTTCTACGTCTCCCTGCCTAGGGACTGGGTCCGGAGCCAGGAGCTCGAGCCGGGCAGCCTCGTGTCTGTGGAGCCCGTGGAGGACGGGATCCTCGTCAAGCCCGTTACGAGCAAGGGGGTGAGGAGGGCTAGGGTTAAGACGCTGGAGAGGGGATCGGTCCAGGAGGTGATAAGGGCTTACCTCGCTGGCTATGAGGTGATTGAGATTAGGAGCCCTTCAACGGAGTTTAGGAGGAGCCTCGATAAGCTACTTAACCTGCTCGTGGGCTTAGAGGTCGTTGAGGAGAGGGGGGACCACGTAGTCCTCCAGTGCTTCATAAGGGAGGACTACGAGGTACGCAACGTCCTGTCTCGAATGGACTCTATCTCGAGGAGCATGTACCTCGATGCTGCAGTAGGCTTGGAGAGAGGCGATGAGGAGCTCCTCGAGTCCGTGAGGAGCCGCGATGATAGGCTGGACAGGCTATACTTCCTAGCAGTGCGCCTCCTAAGGAGCTCCGCCCTATCCCCAACCCTCAGCGGCCGCGAGAGGGTATTCCTCATTGACGCCAGGCTAGTGGCCAAGATCCTGGAGGAGATAGGCGATGAGGCAGAACGGCTAACCTACGCGAAGCCCCGTGGGAGCCTCGTGGAGGCTGCCGAGCTTATAGCTGAGTGCCAGAGGAAGGCCGTAAATAGCTTCCTAAGGGGCAGCTGCTGTGAAGCTCCTCTCGAAGAGCTCAGGAGCTTCATCAGCGCGGGGGGCGCCGCTGGCGCATGGGACGTGCTGAACAGGATAGCGAGGCTCGTGCTGGACGTGGCTGAGATAGCATTTTAAGCTCGATCAAGCTTAGTTGGAGGGATGAGGAGCTCAGGCGGCACTGAGTCGTGATGGATAGGCTAGAGGCCGACCGCTTCTCATCAGGCTCCTGAAGCCTAAGGCGCCTCAGCAGCGGTCGGGGTCTTCACCTCTCTCGGCTGAACCCCGGTTCTCATCACGGTAATCGCGCGTTCACCACTCCTCTTCCTCCTCCCACTCCTCCTCTTCCTCCCATTCCTCAAACTCCTCGAATTCCTCCTCGGGCTCCTCCTCTTCCTCCTCCCACTCCTCCCATTCTTCCTCCTCCCACTCTTCAAGCTCCTCCTCTTCCTCCAATGGAGCCCTCATCCTCTCTGCCGAGGGACTTGGCGGGTGGGAGTTTAAATAGCTATTCTCCCCATAACCGCTATGCCCTCGCCCCAGTGGAGCGGTGTTATATACCTGCGTGTCGACCTGTAGGCGGGGCCTAGCTATGTTCTGGAGGAGGCTATCGGCTAGCGAGTATAAGGTGCTCCTAGCCATACCGCGCTCGCTGACGTACACTGAGGTGGCTAAGAAGGCTGGTCTATCGCCGTCTTACGCTAACGTCAAGGTGAAAGAGCTGGCTAGGAGCGTGTGGATAAGGTTCTGGGTTGACTACAGGGCTATGGGGCTCTCGCCCACTTACCTCCTCGCGAGGTACTCAGAGGAGGCTTACAGGAGGCTCGCCACTACGCAGATCCCATTCATAAAGCGCGTAGTGAGGGTGTGGGCTTGGGATGGGAGTAAACTGTTAATCGAGGCCTGCCCCCCTCTAGGCTTTGAGCGCCGCTTCGCCTACTCACTCCCCCTTGAGGTGTTAGAGGTCTGGGTTAAGGAGTGGGAGGCGAAGTACGTGCCCTCAGGGGAGGGCCTCACGGCCTTTCACGAGGGGGGGCTGAGGGTTAAGTGGAGTGAGCTGCCTGCGAAGATAGGCGATATGCGCTACGAGTGGGAGGTGCGGAGGGCGTCGAAGGTGGATAAGCTGGACCTGCTCATCCTGAGAGAGAAGGAGCTGTTCTCCTACACGAGCCTAAACGCCATAGCTAAGCGATTAAAGGTTTCACAGCAGCTAATCTCCTACCACTATAGGCGCCACGTCAGGCCCCTCTGGAGGCTCAATTACCTGGAGCCCAAGCTGGGGGGCGGCATCCCCCTCATCTACAGGCTGAGGACGGCCGACGTTGCTCTCTCCCTGTCCCTCTTAGCCGCATTCTCGCAGGTACCCTGGCTTATCGACGCCTTCGCACTTCAGGGGGATGAGCAGACGGTGATAGCCATATTAGACACGCCGCCTGAGGAGCTGACAGCCATGCACTCAGCGCTGCTGCGCGTGGACGGCGTGCTGCGTGCCGAGCCCCTGGCATTCCTTGACGCAGCGAGCGACGTGTATCACGGCTTGACCGCCCACCTCGGGCTTAGCGAGGATGGGTGGAGCATAGTTCCCCATGACCGAAATGTTTAAATAGAATTAGGCTCCACCTAAAATGTGATTAGGTGGAGTTTACCCCTGTGCCTGGCAATACTGTTAGCAAGCTACGTCGCAGCCGCCCTGCCCCAGGGTAAGAAACTGGTGGTTGTAGCTACGATACCGCCGTTAGCAGCGTTAGCGAGGGCCGTGGGGGGCGATAGGGTGGAGGTGGTATATATAGTTCCTGGGACCAGTGACCCCCACCAGTACGCGCCTACGCCGAGGGATATCGAGTTGGCATCTAGCTGCGACCTATTCATCGAGGTTGGCAAGGAACCCTTCCTTAAGTCCCTCCCGGCAGAGAGGGGGAGGGAGAGGATAACGTGGAGTGACTGGATGAAAGCTGGCTTAAAGGTGGAGGGAGGCAATCCTCACTACATCTGGCTCTACCCCTCGAACGCAGTGAAGGCAGCCCGCCTAATAGCCGAGAAGCTTGCGGAGCTGGATCCGGCGGGTGCACATGAGTACGCCAGCAGGGCCGCGACCTTCGAGGAGGCTGTCGGTGAGCTAGTCGAGTGGTGCAAGTCTTACATAAGGGCTCATGGAGCTGAGGGAGCCGCTGTCGTGGCTGTGGGCGCTCACTTCGTACCGCTGCTAGAGTTCCTCGGCTTCAAGGTAGTGGGCCCGCTGCTGGAGAGTGAGGGACGCAGCCCATCGC
>QMWL02000089.1 GCA_003661605.2 archaeon | reverse complement strand
TTGAGGGCTTCGGCGACCGCGTGTTCGACTTCGGGTGGAGCGTGGTAGCCGACGAGGTCGGTTAGGTCGACGACGCCAGAGGCGGCTTGTTCGTGAAGGCGATGTTCGACTGCTTTGACTAGCTGTTCGGCTTGGGGCTTGCACTTCCAGCGTCCGCGACCGCGGCAGCGGTTGCGGCTGATGCAGTAAGGTCCGGCGGTGTGAAAGACGCGGGGGTAGACGTGTTTGGCGAGCGCGAGGAGGGCATAGGCGAAGGCGCGCATCTCCCACTGGGCGTCGAAGCAAGCACGTAGTCCGACGACGTGGTGAATCTCCTCAGCGTTCATCCAGACAGCGAGCGCGGTTTTGAACGCGTTGGTTAGGACAAAGCGCGCGTCTTCAAGAGGAACGCCCATCGACACAAGCTCGCGGTAACGATAAAGCGCACTAAACTGAAATCGGAGGTAGTGGAGGGTCTGATCCACGCCTTTCTTAACAACCTCAGGAGGAACGACGAAAGGCAACTCGCCCTCGCGAGTCAGAAGCTCGCCTCCACCCTCACCTACGAGTGCGTAGCGCTGGCTTCGTTGAATGTAGGCGGCGATGCGGTGGCGTACCAGTTGGTGGCTGAACGCCCGCGATACACCGCGGACATAGAAGATGATGGTGGGGAAGTCTTCGACCGAGCTGAGCCATAGTTCGCGCGCCACCGACCAGAACCGCTCTACTTCATCTTTGGAGATGCGTTTCACGAGGTCTGGCACCTCAACCTCCTGAAGTGAGGCAAGCCCCGCTGCAGCTACGGCTTCTTCAGCAGCAGGGATGTAGCTGAGGAGGTAAATGTCCACGTGGAGGTAGCTGAGGCGGTTAAATAAGCGTAGACGAAGCTAAAAAGGCGCTGAGGGAAGCAGGGTGCTACCGCTCGGACACTTTGCTACCGGCGTTCTGGTAGCAGAAGCACTACGCCGCTACGTGAAGCGAGTCCCTGATCCGCGTACATGGTGGCTAGCGGGAGGGCTGTGCGGGCTTGCTCCAGACATCGACTGTATAGGCTACCTAATCCTCGCGCTACGGGAGGGGTGGCGGAAGGCCGTTCTTTACGACCACCACTCGTGGCCTACTCACGCGCCCATCGTTTGGATCTGCGTCAGCTTAGCGGTACTACTGTACTTGCATCAAAGCTATGGGACGCTGCTGTTGGCGGGCAGCCTTACGCACTTCCTCTGTGATACTTTAACGCCTAGCACGGGTATCATGTGGTTATGGCCGGTAAGTACAACCGTTATACGTCCCTTCTCCTTACTCAGCCCGGGCTTTCAGTGGGTGATCGACTACCTACACACACCCGCGTTTCTCGTCGAGATTGGTTTAGCAGCGCTGGCAGCTGTCTTCATCTACCGCGCTCTGCGCTCACGCTAGGTAAGCTGCACAGAGTTTTATTGAACGGATTACGGGAAGCGGATGCTGCTAGACGTTCCTGAGTGGCTGCGGGGCTTTATCCAGCTATTCGTGATCATTAACTCGATTGGGAACATGCCGGTATTCTACTCGCTTACCGAGCAGATGCCGTCCTCCGTACGTCGGCGAGTGATTACGCGCAGCATCGTAATCGCAGCAGCGATCCTCCTCGTCTTCGGCATATCAGGCGTGTACATTCTGTGGTTCTTCGGCATCACCATTCATGATTTCCAGATTGTAGGAGGTATTGTAATCCTGATGATAGCACTTGCTGAAATGCGGGGAGAGCCTGCACCAACGCGTCGAATCGAACCGGAAGAGCTGGCGGTATCGCCGCTAGCAACACCGCTGCTTGCGGGACCAGGGGCGATAACAACGGTGATGATTTTGAGCGGCTTACTGCCGATTTACCAGCTTGTACTAGTTATCCTTGCGAACGGTATAGTAGCATACTTGGTTCTTGTGATCGGACAGTATCTCTTCAAGTACATGGGTCCCACCGCTCGCCGAACCCTGCTACGAATAATGGCGCTGTTTATTGCAGCAATTGCCATCTCCTTCCTACGGGAGGGAGTAACGGGCTTTATTCGAGAAATAGCAGGTAGTTCTGGGTAGAGGCTACTCCTCTTCCTCCTCTTCTTCGAAAGGTTCGAGGCGAACTGCTGTACCGTGGGCGGCGAACATGATAAAGCTGCCAAGCACATCGCTTGTTTCAAACTCGATACCCACAACCGCATCAGCCTTTAACCGAGTAGCATGAGCTATCAAACGACTAAGCGCTTCATTTCGCGCTTTTTCAAACTCCTTCAAGAACTCCTCACTCCGACCACCTACTACAGAGGTTAATCCCGCCAAAAACCGACCCCAAGCACCGCGGGTTCGAATCGTCATACCGTAAACAACACCCAAGACCTCCTTGATGCGATAGCCGGGAACATTAGGTGTTGTGGTGAGGATAATCCCTCGTCGTGGAGGCGCAACTTGAGCAGCTGGAGCGGCGGCGCGAGTGGGAGCGCGTGCAGGGGGAGCAGCGCGTAGGGAGCGTCCGCAGTTCGTACAGAAGACGGCGTCACTAGGGACTTTAGCGCCACAGTGGGGGCAGCGCTTTACAGCCATCACGACTGCTAATCTCTCAATATAATAGCGTTTGAGAAAGGCGACGATAACGTAATAACAGTCTAATCCAAGCTGGTGCCACACTTGCCGCGTCGGCGACGCAAGAGTCGGTGGCGAGAGCGCTGGAACCAGGTCTACAAGCTTGCACCACAGACCACTAAAGCCCAGTACAGGCTAGCCGAAGCATTACGACAGCGAGGTATAGAGCCTCTACTCGAAGCCCCTGTTAAAGCAGGTGGTCGAGAGTGGCGAGTCGATCTTCTAATACCGCCTAGGCTCTGCATCGAAGTCGATGGATTGATTCACTACCGTCGAGATCAGAGGCTTAGGGATGAGGAGAAGGACGCAGCGTTAAAAAGCGCAGGATACGAAGTGCTTCGCGTATCTAACGCGGAGGTTTTGGAAAATCTGAATTCTGTTGTAAAGCGCATACTTCAGAAACTTAAGGCGATCAAGTAGTTTCCATGCAGAAAAATGCGAACGGAGGAATCCTAAGTACCTGGTGGGGGAGGAGGCCATGTGCTAAATGGGCGGAATGCCCAAGCGAAGGTGCTTCCGTTCCTAACAGCAACCGATGGGTGGTTACAGCCTACTTCTCCGAACACCCAGGTGCGGTTCTGAACGTTCCATCGCCACCAGAACCATGCATGCGTCTCGTTACCAGAAACACCGTTAATCGCGTCAACAAAAACCGCCTCTACGTCAGGGAAATCTAGGTAGGGTCCGTAGGTACTGTACTCGACTTCCGCAACAGCGAGTGTGAGGTTTAAGAGGGTGCTTCCCATGGGAACAGGAGTATCATTGTACCATAAGC
>QMWL02000088.1 GCA_003661605.2 archaeon | reverse complement strand
TCATTGTTTCGTTACCCTCGTAAACTATTCGATTATCTACTCTAACGACTACGCTAGAAATGCCCGAACCCGTGTCTTCGCAACTCCACCCAATTTCAATCGCGGTTTCGCTGATAAAACTGCCGTTCATAGGTTGTTCGATACGCACCTGAGGTGGTTGTGCATCAACGATTACTGTACAGGTAGTACTCCCCGCATTTCCAGCGTGATCGTAAGCCGTTAGGATTACTGTAACAACGCCATCTTGAGGGACCTGAAGCGTAAGGTTGTGCGTGCTTGGAGGTAGCTGTACTTCGTAGCCTAAGGGTTGAACTACGACCTGCTGTGCGTTCACCCCACTAACATCGTCGTAGACTGTCCAGCAAATGTCTAAAGTGGTGTTTGCGAGAATGGTCTGGTTAGGTGGGCTAACTATGCTAATCATAGGAGGTGTATTATCGACCAGAATTCTAAAGAAGGGAGTTGTTTGTCGATTCCCCGCAAAATCCTCTACTTCGATGTATAGCGTATGCCATCCTTCGCCCGCATCGAGGCACAGTTGCGCAGTACTTCCTCCTATACTTTCGTTAACAGACATCTGATGGGCTACTCCGTCCAGAAAGCATGTTGCACTTGCTACACCGCTCTCAAAATCCCATAGCACTGCCTTCACTACAATCGGGCTCTTAACGACCGATTCGTTCTCGGGAGCGACTATTTCTACAAGAGGCGGGTGGAAATCGGTAACACTCAGCAACAAAACGTATCCGTAGATTGTACTAAGAAGTAGATCTGCACGTCGATCGCCGTTTACATCATTCACACGCGTGATTGTGAGCAGACCTAGCTTCAAACGCATCCAGCCAATCATCCTACTCTCCTGCTTTACGGAGATGAATCCTACGACTTCTCCTTCTTCACTCGAAAAAGCACAGCAGACATCCTCTACTCCATCCTCATTGGCATCGTGCCCTACTCTCTCTACCCAAACATACGATTCCTCAGAAACCCACGCAAGAAACCCCCCTGTTTTACCAGAAAGGAGGTAGAGTCCTTGCTGCATGATAACGCAGAGGTCTTTAACACCATCAGCATCATGGTCGTCCACTACAGTAAAGTCTACAACTTCCTCTACCTCATAGGCTATGGCTAGTGTATTTACGTCTAGACCTGCTACACAGAACCCACGGATTCCTACTACCATCCTATCTCCTGACAGGAAGCAGATGCGTACGACTACAGGTGTAAGACTTACTTCTGTGAGAGGGCTGCTTTCGGTAATCAACGTTAGATTAGGTAGTCTATAAGCACATACCGCTACACTATCGGAGGTAGTGTTTCTCTCAACTGTATAAAGAACATCTCCTCTACTCACTGCAAACAGCGGTATTCCCCACTCGAAGGGAGTGGTATAGAGGATGGACCCCGTCTCTCGATCTAAGAACAGCAGCTCTGCTTCATTCCAAACCACCAAGCTACTGTTTCCTACCTCAACACCCTTTACACTCCAGATAGTTCTCCATAGGACTTTTCCTGACCAGCTTAGGGCTAGCAAACCTTCCTCACCACCTACAATGAGTAGGTCTGAGGAGGCATCTAGGACGGAGTAAGAGGCGTTTAGAGGAACTGTTCTAAACACCTGACCCGTTTTTAGCTCCACAAACTTTAGACTAGGTGGTGTATCCGCGTTTTCAAAAAAGAGTAGTGTGTTGCTGTATACCAGATGGTTGGGTGGGTAAGTGTAGGATTTTGTCGCGAGATACCACCATACCACAGTTCCGTTAGTGCTTAGTACGGGACTATCTGATGTTGCCACGCTTCTTGGAGCATGTACGGCTATCGCTACTGTTTCAGTAGCAAGTACTGCGATGAGCAGAAGCAGCAGTAGGCGTCGCATCGGTTGTAGTAGGGAAAGAGGTACTTCAGACCCTACTCCCGCTAGGGAACGCCTAGGGCGCGGTGAAGCTGAGGAATAATGCGGATACGTTTTGGCGAGATGTAGCGTGCTAGTTGTTCGCATAGTTGGAGCATGTAACGTATCGATGGGCGCTTTACTTCACTTGTTTCTGTAATAGGAGTTAGCACTACCGCAAGAATCCTCTCTTGGTGCTCTGCGAGAGCTTCTCCCAACGTACTCATCCACTCTAACTCTACACCCTCCCATACGGGAATCTTGATGCAAAGGGGTTTTTCCAGCCGAATACAGCGCTCAAGCGCACGGAATTCTGCAACAAGAATCTGCTCATAAGGCGGTTCTTCCTCCCTCTGAGACTTAGGGTCTTTAAAATCAAGTGATACATAGTCAACCTCTTCCACAATATGCAAGAAGCCTTCCTCAGGGAACCCTGATGTATCTAAGTGGACCTCAAACCCCTCTTGATGAAGAAGCTTACAAATCTCGTGAACGAAATCGGGTTGCGCACAAGGTTCTCCGCCAGTAATTGAAACACTACGTACTACTGGACTTGCCACTCGCTTTACCCACAGTACCACTTCTTCGGGAGAAACCGGGTTCTTCCCCTCGTACATTTGACTATCTAATTGGTGTACTGTAAACGTAGAAGCGCGTTCTCGTGCGTATAGAGTATCACAGTATCGGCAGGAAAGCGGACATCCTGCTACGCGTACGAAAACCTGCCAAAGACCCGCCCATACTCCCTCTCCCTGAACCGATAGAAACACTTCCGAAATCCAGCCTTCGCTCATAGCGTGGCGATTAGCGCAGATTGATAAAAACACGGTTTGCTAACGACCCTCTCCCTTAGAACTGCCTCTTCTCACTATAGCACGCAGCTTCTTTCGCTTTATGAATACGAAGAAGATAGCGGGTGCTACGAGTAGGAGGAGGAGTGCAAACATTACCCACTTTCTTTGGTGCGTAGGCTGTCCAAGACTTCCTTCAGACGCTGCAGCACTGGGCGCTTCAACGGTACTTGATTCAGAAGTCTCCGCACTGGGTGTTGGCGTGCTCGACGGTTGATGCCCCTCCTCCGTCGCAGGGTAGGGGGCGATTACCTGAACTACAACCATCGACTGAGCAGTATTACCTGCGTAATCGCGAGCAACTACGGTAATCGTGTAAGTACCTGCCTCTGGGAAGAAAACTTCCGTGTATAAGGAGGTAGTGTTTGCAACCAAAGACTCGTTAACGAAGACCTCGTAAAACGCGCAGCCGCTCATATCGTCGGTTGCAGTCCAGCAAACCCTCACATGTGTGGCGTTGATCGTTGTTTCATTCGAAGGCTCAGTTATACGAACTGTTGGAGGCTCTGCGTCTACAGTAACAAGACGCAGATCTGTGGACTGCCATCCTGCTGCATCGGTTACTCGAACACATATCTTATGGACTCCACTCGATAGACCTACAACCGTGTAGTTGAATCCGCTTACACGCACCCAAGAACCGTCGTCTATGGATACCTCTGAGTACGCGATGTAGCTTATGGCGTCGCTAGCTACCCATGTTACTGTAAATGAAGCGCTTACGATAGCTTTTGAGGACGGGT
>QMWL02000087.1 GCA_003661605.2 archaeon | reverse complement strand
CGTATGCTGTTGCTGTCTAGTTCTGGGAACCTTTGTTCGATTAGATGTTGTAGCAGATTTCGCACAGCGATAAGTGCAATGATGTAAGCTTGAAAAGAAGGTTTGCCAAAGTTTTTTACTAAAAACTTGGCGGTTTCTGTCGAGAATCGGGTGAATAGCTGTACGTTAGCGAAGGCAGCGTCAACGCAGACAGATCGGGGGGATATCAGGCTCTCTGCAAGTTCCGCGAACAACTCGGAGTCATCGTGATTTGTGAGCAAATCGCAAACGCGATCATATACCTCCTCGAACTCGCTCATAAGCGAATCGCCCTCATCTTGAAGGACGCCGATGATACGCTCCTCTGCAAGCTTGGATAACGTGCGATAGGGTCTAAGCAGAGTGAGTGCTGTGGAGAGACGTGCGTGGAGCGTTTCGTCCCTAATGTATTCGTCAAGGGAGGCGAGGAGTAGAAAGATGCGGCGAGGAGAGCGCTCGCTCCGCAGAGACACCCGAAGAATTCGACGAGGCACACCAAAGAAGATAGCGTAACGTATTCGGTGAGGTATGTCGATTCCGCGAGTGAGCGCGCTTCTGAGGCTAGCGAGACCAACGAGCGCATCAACCTCACCAGCACTAAACCGCTCGATGCGCCTGACGCGGGTAGTTAGAAGTGGTTCAACGCAAAGGGGTATTTCTCTAAGCCGAGGGTCTTCCGCCAGGTCTCGTGCAAGCTGTTTGGCGGTATCGGTTCCGTAGCATTCAGGTACGTAGATTAGAACACCGCCCTTAGGCTTTCTCTCTAGCTGGACCAAGAGGTTGATGAGCGCTTCTTTGAGGGCGTTGTACTCGCTAGTGCCTACTTCTACGTACACGTCTCTGATACGCCGCGTAACGTCAAGCGTGTGACCGACTTCAAAGCCTACAGTAACACCGAGGAGTTTTACCACCTTCGTTCGACGAACTGCCATAAACGCACCGGATACGATGATGCAGCCTGTCCCTCCTCGCCGCTCGCTAAGCTCGTTGCGCCGTTGAGCAATCTGCTGCTCTACGGCTTTGATGGCAGCTACTAGCTCGGATTCACGATGCTGCAATTCGTGGAGTTCTTCGCCACGCTTTCGACGACGGCGGATTTCACGGCGGATTTTGTTGAGTTCAGTACGTAGCTGCGTTAGCTTTAGTGCGACCTCCTGAAGATTTTCATCGAATCCGAGGAAGTTCAGAACCGTGTGAACGACTTTAGAACTACGAAGAAAGCTATCTACGTCATCGACGAACGCGAACTCGATACGAGCGCCACTTAAGAGAGCACGCTGCTCTGGGCGCTGAAGGAACTGTACGGTTGTGATGAGGATCCAGGGGCGAGAGCCAGTACGTACTGCCTGTTGGATACGTTCCTTGGCTTCACGTTTTCGCTTCTGAGAAAGCCCTCCGTGGTAGAATAGAACCCATTTGCTATCAGGGTGGTATTGGAAGCCTAGTTGTTTGAAAAGTTGGGGGTTTTGAGCGAGGTGTTCGATGTAGGATAGCAAGCGTTTAGCACACTGATTGACGAGCGTTCCAGTAGGTACGATTACATAGCTGCGAAAACCGCGTGTTCCAGCAAGGTATAGTGCGAGAATGAGACCGAATGTTGTTTTCCCCATCCCCGTAGGTGCGGTGATGGGGAAGTTGTCTCCTCGGAAAAAGCGACGTATCCAGTTGCGCTGAGCGCTCCAGGGATCGCTTCCAACCAGAAATCTAAACAGTTCGGTAAACTGTTCTGTTTCCTTTCTTACAATCTTGGATAGACGTTCATCCTCTTCCTTCCGCTCGCATCCGGATTTGTGAAGCCGCTGGATCTCACCTCGGAGCAAGTCGGCATCGGAAGCCTCAGCTTTACACGTAGGGCAGATGCTGCGGAAAACGATGCCTAGGGGCGCTATCTTTGCTTGAACGGTCACGTAAGTTATTCGCGACGAAAGTGTATATAACCCTCACGTGCCTTTCCTGAGAGAGACCCTAACCGCTCTCTAGCGCTCGAGAACATGCACGAATTGCGAGTTCAGCGGCTTTTAGTGCGGTTGTCGCAAGAATTACGGTCATAGGCTCCTTTCCGACAGCTCCGAAGCTGCATATTACATCGGGCAACTGTCCCTTGCGGCTGACAGCTTCATCAACGACCCAACGCATAGAGGCGCCTTCCACCTTCGCTACATCAGCAGGTTCTTTACTACGATCCACTTCCTCTATTCTTAGACCAATTTGCTGTAGAGCGGCGAGAAGACGAGTGTCGTATCTAAGGTTGAGGGCAGCGCGAATACGAGTGTTGTAGCGACGAGCGCGTAGAAGGAGTCGTGTAAGGTGGCTTGACGCTCCGATAGCTATTTCTCCTACGATGAGGCGTTTTATGCCACGGCGTATCCGTCCCTCAACAGCAACGCTATCTAGCAGCGTGGCGTAGGGGTAGGTTATGCGACAAATCTGGAGACCGACTTCAGGAGTGAAGGGAAGTAAGTGGTGCTGGTTGTTTACTATACGCTGAACAGCGATACGTACATCGTGTATTGCACGAGCACGGTCTGCTGCAGCACGAAGTGGGAGGAGTGGGTCTGTAACATAGCGCTTGCCTGGTGTCTTTAGGGGAGTTCGGATAACGCGACGGAGATAGCGTTCAGCGCGTCCTACGGCTTGTGGAATATCAAGACCTAAGGATAGTAGAGCGGTTATGGCAGCTGATAATGTACATCCAAGTCCGTGGATGTCGTAACGTATGCGTCGGTGGCGGAACCAGTAGATCTCTCCGTCGACTAGAAGGAGATCTGTGGGCGTACCTTCTAAATGACCACCCTTGATGAGAACCGCCTTAGCGCCTTGCTCATGAAGACGACTTGCCGCCTGTAGCATGGAGTGAGAATCGCGTACTGCAACACCTGTGAGGCGTTCTGCTTCGTAAGCGTTTGGAGTTATGAGGTCAGCTACCGGGAGGAGTTGTTCTTTGATAGCATCAGCTAGTTTCTCGTGACTAAGGGATGCGCCTACACCAGCTCTAAGAACAGGGTCTACAACTATTGAGACACGATACTCTTGTAGCGTATCTGCAACAATTGCAGCGGTTTCGGGGCTGAAGAGCATGCCAGTTTTTGCCCAGCGAACCGGAAAGTGGTTAAGAACGGCAGAAAGCTGCTCGTGAACCGTAGCTGGCGGTAGAGGAGTTACAGCATGAACTGCATCCGGTGTTTGTGCAGTAATAGCAGTGAGCACGGAGAGACCACGGACGCCGAATGCAGAGAAAACGAGAAGGTCCTGCTGTATACCTGCCCCTCCTCCACTATCAGAGCCAGCGATCGTGAGGGCATAGGGCACAGGGCTTTCAACGCTCCAGCTAATAACTCCAAGCTAGTATAGCGAGAGCCATAAGCAAGCCGAGGATCAAAAGCGTTAGTCCTGCAACCTTAACCATAGGTTCTTCCCCCGAACGTTTAACAAGTATACATGTCACCGATGCACTAGCGACGGATACTACGAGAATGGGAGGAAGCGTTACTACCCAAAAAACGAGAACAGCAGCTACTATCGTCCAGAGGCTTTCTGAAGCAGCTACTGGCATTATGGCGAGAAGAAGCGGACAGGGGGTAAGGCCTGTTAGAAGACCTAGTAGGAAGGGAGGGCGAGGAGTGGGGT
>QMWL02000086.1 GCA_003661605.2 archaeon | reverse complement strand
TCGAGAACTCCAGCAAGTATGCGGAAGGGTCCTATCTGTAGTATTGTGTGAAACGCGTTTGATAGAGGCGCTTCTTCAGTGAGCGGGGATATTATCCAAACCCCCGCCGCGCCAAGCTCTATGCGTAGCGGCGGAGGGCGGTAGCCAAAGACGGCTTCAAACCACGACTCATATCCAAATAGCTCACCATATATGAAACCGAATATAAGACCGCCTATACCTAATGCTGTCAGTAAAGGAGCACCGTTCAATATGATACCCTTAATCCCAGACGCTCGAACGCCACGCTTTCGAACCCACCATAGAAGCAGACCACCCACCAGGAGAATTGCGGAGTGCCCCACATCACCAAACATGAGCCCGAAGATTATGGGAACTGTAACTGTCATGAAGATGGTGGGGTTTATCTCGCGAGAGGAAGGTACGCCTCGAGCTTCAACGAGAGATTGTAGGTTCCTCAGATAGTCCTGCTTAACGGTAATGTAAGTAGGTGCAGACTCTTCCGCTGGGTGTGCGTGTTCTGCTGCAATTCGTTTCTTCTCTAGCACCTTTATGGCATATGCGTCTCGTGTAATGTCTTTAATCTTATTGATAAGAGTATCGCGCTTCTTGGATAATACCCACAAGTCGATGACTTGCACAAGCTTCGTATGCACAGTTTTCGTGCGGGCTTCTGCTATCGAGAGGTAGATCCTTAGCGATGCATATAGCCTTCTGAGCCTTTCAAGCACATTCTCTTTCTCTAACATACTGCGATCGCTCTCAACAGACTTGACAAAATGCTCCGCGCTATCTAGTCTGTCAATAACTGAGCGAACCTCCGATAGTGAAGGATACCTATCGATGGTTAGATCAGGACCTATGAGCGATTCAATGCTTGAAATTAACCGGGATGCTCTATAGTATGCATCTGGGAGCGTTTCTCGCTTGACCCCCCCTCTCGCTTCCTCAGATATGTCGTTAATCTGAGCACATTTGAGTAGTCCTATCTGATACAGAACATCATCGATATATTCGCGAGGTATGTAGATGCGCAGCCGCTCTACGCGCTCAGGCAGCAGCATCGGATGTGCCCAGTGTAGACATCTTTTAAGGATGTGTCTCTTCATACGGTGAAGATAACCTATATAGCCGCTATCTTTATCAGGCGGTACGTCCTATGCTTAGAAGAGGGCCGGTCGTCTAGCCTGGTAGGATGCCCGGCTTGCACCCGGGAGGTCGGGGGTTCAAATCCCCCCCGGTCCACCAATAGAGAAGTGTTACAGTAGTGACAATCACAAATATAATGCATGTTAAACAAAGAAGAAATGGTAGCGGGGGGAGGATTTGAACCTCCGACCTCCGGGTTTCCCCCGGAACCCGGTGCCCGTTATGAGCCCGGCGGGATAACCAGGCTTCCCCACCCCGCTACTTGCTTCTCCCCTCTAGGGGATGCACCAGCAGATTGCAGTTCTTCTCTACATATAACTTTTGCGGCGCTACACCATCAGGGATAGTGCCATGGCGCAGTTAGTGGAATCCACACACCGCGTTTCTCGCGGCCATATCTACAGAGAGGTTTTGTTAGATGACGGCGGGCTCGGGGGGGTGGCAGGTAGATACCACCTTCGCGTAGCTGTCGTCTGATTAGTAGCGTTTGCTTTGCTCCGGGGGGGAGCTTGGCTCTACACCGCTTACATCGGAATCCCTGATGTCGCCCAAGAGATGTCATGCGTTTCCCACAGCGCGGACAGAGGGGATTGAGGTGTTCGTACTCGCAGAGATGTAACACTCTAAACCCTTCAAGGTTTAAAACCATCGGGTGAAGCCGATCAGGCGGTCTTACACCACCCCAGGCTTCCACTACATCACCTGGTCTCAGGCAAAGTACTTTAAACCTGAAGCTTCCCGTTGGTTCGTACGCTGCACAGAGGACAGAACCTGTGCTATCTTTAATGGGGAAAAACACGTGACCACCGATTTCGATACGCGGTTTCTCTGCAACCACTCCAATGATGCGTGCAGAGGTGTAGGGGCGGAGATCGGATACTGCACGTAGTACTTTAACATGCTGATCGGTTGCTTGATTGGTTCGAAAGATGACCCATCTTTCAACAGGTTCGTTTATTCGAACAGCTCTGAAAGCAGCGAGAACCGCCCCCGGCGTTTCACCGCGCACTCCAAGCAGAACAGGATCAGGTCCTCTAGGGTATAAGAGAACTCTACCTGTTTCAGGGTCGTAATTATGAAAGACTAGATTTCTAAATTTCTTATCCATCTCAATGACGGATGAAACATCTATCTTTCTAACTCTCTTTCCCCAGTTTTCTCTCGTTCGATAAGCAATGAGTTCGAAGGTGTAGTCATCAAGAGGAACTCCAATGGCGGCTACGGCACCAATAACGCCTGTGAGTGTGGAGCCTAGCGCGTGGATCTCGCATCCCGCGGACGAAGCTTTGCTGAGTACGCTTCTAGGGTTGAGTAGGTCGTGTAGTGCTTTTTCTCCTATTGAACGTATGATGTTAGGTATGCGCTCCGTGTGAAGAAAGACTACACAAGGATCAGATCCTTGCTGAGCAGTATTTGCAATGGTGCGCAAAACCACTTCTTTTAATTCATCGTAATCTACAAGTGAGTTTGAAATATTTACCTGTAGAGATACAGCACCGTTCCCCCTAGTTTTGTATGGTACATTGGGGTTTAGACGTATGAGACGAGGAAAATCGAGGAACTTGACCTTAAGTCGTAGTAATTGCTCGATTACTAGGCAGGCGGTATAGGTGGTGCATCCTCCAGTGGGAGAGTCTGTGTCGTCAAAACCAATATACACGGGCATATACTACTACTTCTCGGCGATCAGCATTGTAAGGGTACTCTTTATTTTATCGATTTTTCTGATTCTCCATGTGACGATATCTTTAAGCTCGTCAAGCGTGTCGGCCTCTACTCTAGCAACTATGTCGTAAACGCCGTAAACAAGGTATACCTCCTTAACTTGGCTAAATCGCTTAAGCTGCTCAAACACTTCGTCTTCAGCACCGACCTCGGTGTTTATCAGCACGAACGCTTGAGGCATCAACGCATATAGTGAGACCGTAATAATGCTTCGTGTAGATGTCTGTGCGTAGTATAAGGATATGGGTAGTGAGAGTAGACGAATGCGATCCCCGCAAATGCACGTGCTTAAAGATGAAAAGATTCGGCTATGCGAAGGTCATTAGCCGCGCTCGCTGGCTTCCACGAGGAGTCGTTTACCTACATCCAAATGCGAAGAAGCTAATAGGTCCTGATGATCGGAAAATTGTAGAGAAGATAGGAATCTCTGCGCTCGACTGCAGTTGGGCTAACATAGAGAAACACAGCAGAATCCCTAAACGAGTAAGAGGAAGAGTCTTGCCTTTTCTGATAGCAGCTAACCCTGTTCACTTTGGCACACCAGAGCAGTTGTCTACGCTAGAGGCAATTGCTGCAGCACTATATATACTCGACTACGTAGAAGAGAGCCTATCATTGCTATCGCTATATAAATGGGGGAGGAATTTTATAAAAGTAAACTATGAATTGTTAGAAAAATATAGGTCAGCAAGAAGCAGAGAAGAGATAAGGCTACTAAGCGAAAGGGCGGCGGGTCGGTCGTAACCCGCCTTCTGTTTGCACGGAGGGTTCGGCTAAGCGGGCTACCTGCGCCTCAGCGGGGGAGTT
>QMWL02000085.1 GCA_003661605.2 archaeon | reverse complement strand
GGTTCGGTGGCAGCGAGGTTAATGTAGTAGGGAGCGTGGATAGATACGCGGATACCGAGTCGTTTAGCTTCACGACGAAGGAGCTCAGCCTCTTCTTGCCGAACGCGCACCCCACGAACAGCCTGGTATTCGAAGGCGTTTAAGCCCTCTTGGGCGAGAAAAGCGGCGACATCGGGTAAACGACCTTTGAACTCTATTGGGTACCCCGCAGGACCAAACCACGCAGATACTGGCAGTTCAACGGGTTTGACAGCAACCTTTTTCTTTTTGGCTGGTTGCTTCTTTCGGGTTTTGGGAGCCACAAAGACAGATGGAGAGTTCCGTAAAACTGTTTAACGAATCGTCAACACAGCTCTTTCCTGAAACACCTCTTGCACAAAGGCTTACGTATAGGGAGCTTCTTTGGCGGTGGCAGAAAGCTTTCCGCGAATCGCATTTGAGGGAGTAACTGTGCTACTTGGAGAGGAGCTGACTCCCGTGGCGAATACAACGCTAGTCGTAGAGGAGGGAACTCTCAGCGTAGTAGGGAGGGGTTCTGGAGAAGGGAATACGATAAGGATGCGTACTGGGGTCGTGCTTCCAGTTCTTGTAAACGCGCACGTACACCCCTTAGACTACGCAATAGCAGAGGCAGCTAGAGGACTCTCGTTGACCGAGGCAGTTCGTCCACCAAACGGTGTAAAACATCGACTCCTTCGGAAGCTGAGCGCGAAGGAGAGAACAAACGCTGTGCGACAGGTTCTCGAGAGATCTCTAGCATGTGGTGCGGCGGTGGTAGTGGGGTTTTACGAGCTGGGATTATCAGGGGTGAGATCGGGAAGGAGGGGTGGGGAAAGGCTGGTGATTGAACATCTGGTACTTGGTCGTCCTGATGGGGAGAGCCCCGAAGCCGTGTTGGAAGAGGCAGATGGCTGGGGATTACCTAGCACCTACGGCTATAGCGATGATGAGTTACGCGCTTTAGGGGAGCTCGCTCATAAAAACCGCAAACTAGTCATGGTTCACGTAGCGGAGGATCTGGAGGAAGAGAGCGCTACCCGCCGAACTTATGGTTGCAGCAGTGTAGAGCGTGCAATAGAGGTGCTGGGAGCAGACGCGGTGGTGCATGGTTGTTATGCTTCAGAATCAGATTTTGAGACATTAGCAGAGAAAGGAGTGCCACTATGCATCTGCCCCCGATCCAATGCGAGCTTTGGTCTTCCGCTACCTGATATTGTACAAGCGGTGAAGAAGGGGGTGACGATCGCTTTAGGAACCGATAACGCTATGGTAGCCGAACCAGATATGCTACGAGAACTCGAAGCTGCAGCCTTCCTGTACTGTAGCTACTACCGAAGCCCTTCTGCTGTTACCGCAGACATACTCCTCAAGGCTGCAACGCTCGGGTTACAGCCACTAAGACTAGGGTCTCCCGTGCGTGAAGGGGAAAAGCCTTCGTTCCTCCTGATGCGATTTGACAGCGAATGGTTGGTTAGCCCCGAACGCGTGAAGAAGAGCATTGTCTTCAGAAGCTCAACAGCGCGTCTTGAACTTATGATGTACAGAGGAGCGGTGTTACTCGCGTCAAAACAGGTGGCTAAGCGGTTGAGAGAAGCAGCTGGTAGTTAAAAGGATGGATTGTTGCTACTGTAGAACGCTTCCTTTGAAGAGGCAAAAAGCATTGCCCCTGGCGCGACATTTGACTTCGCGTACTTCACAAGGTCTGTTATAGTAGTGCTGCGCAAGCCCCGCAATCACGCCTGCTAGGAAGAAGCATGCAGAACCCTTTGATCGAGCTTTATTCCGTAAATAGCTATCGGATTCGAACGTATTGTAGCCAATTACCTGAAACGATTTCTCACCCAATTCTATTGGGTATAGCAGCCCCCAGCCGAGACGTGCTGCAACTGCAGCAGCGGTTAGTATGAGAGGGTCGCCAGATAGACCTTTGTCTGCATACCGTTTGGCGACAACGCTACCTACTCTAACGCCCATCTGGTAAAGTACTTGTTGACAAGGAACTCCAAGCGTTTCACGAACAGCCTCTACAAACATGTAAGGGAAGTACGCTGTATCCACTAGAATCCAACGTGAGTCGAGAAATGAGATGTGAGATCTTCGATCCGCGTAGAATCTTATCGGCCAGCTTTTGCCAAGAACGCGACGAAGTTCTTGATAAACTCTATCTTCCGATAGTATGCGAGGTTTGACGCGGAGACGCTTTCTCAGTATCCTTTTTACGTGTATTTTAGACACGAGCGCTTTGATGCAGCTATTTATAAAGTATACTCTCTACAGGGGAGAGGAAGGTAGGAAAAAGCTGTTATCGCTTATCCGACGCGACCCTCGAATAAGCAGTAAGGATCGCCCTTGCTTCTGCACCGAACTTCTTTGACTTCGCAGGGTGCGCCGAAGTAGCGACCCATGATCCCAGCTAAGAATCCTGAGGTAAGAGCGCAGGTGGGCGCCCAGGTATTGATTCGGTTGAAGACGAAGCTATCTGATTCAAAGGAGTTGTAGCCGATGATACGGAAGCTATCACTGTTTATTTCGAAGGGGTAATAGAGTCCCCACCCAGTCCGTGCAGCGATAGCAGCTGTTATGAGCAGAAGGTTTTCTCCTGTTATCTCTCGTTCAATGTAGTGGTCAGCGGTAATCTCACCCATACGACGACCCATTTCATATAACACCTGCGAATAAGGACGTCCCGTTACTTGCTCGATTACCTCTGCGATAGCACAGGGAAAGTAGCGGGTATCAACTAAAATCCACCGCGTGTCAAGGAATAGGATGTGAGAACGGCGATCAGCGTAGAAGCGTATCGGCCAGCTTCTTCCAAGTACGCGCTTTAATTCGAAGTACACTCTATCCTCGGAGATTACACCGGGGCGAACACGAAGCCGTCTACGCTTTAATACGAGGAGGCTAGGCTCGGCCATCTTCGTAGGAGGAGGGGGTGTATAAAAAGTTGTTCGCTAAAATACTAACTTATGGTAAATGTTGTCAATTTAAACAGCCGATAAGCATAGCTCGATAACGCAACAGGATTACAAAAACTCGTTTAAAAAGCATGTCAGTTAGTTGATTTGAACAGCTTCGTAGAACATGTGCGTGCAACATAATAAAACAAATTAGAACAAGAGTTTTAGGATGAAAGCTGCAAAGCGGCTTCGAACTGAGTTATCTAACTATTTTGTAAAACAACTCCATCGAACAGGCAGTAGTCGTCTCCTTTAGCCTTACATTTCGTTTCTTTGATTTCACAGGGAGATCCATAGTAAGTACTCATTATTCCCGCTAAAACTCCGCTCGTGAAGAAGCAGATAGGGGCTTCAGTAAAGAATTTGTTTTGAACATAGCTTTCTGCTTCAAATACGTTGTGTCCGATTATTTGGAAGCGGTCAGAGAGTAGGCGTGTAGGGTAGAAGAGCCCCCAGCCTATACGTGCAAGGACGGCAAAGCTGAGTATAATGAGCGTCTGTCCCGTTATGCCTTCTTCGACAAAAACAGATACTGTTGATACACCAACGCGTTGCCCGATCTTGTAGAGAATCCATCCAAAGGGCTTGTCACAGATTCTTTCAGCGAATTCAGCAAAAACTTGGGGGAAGTAACGTGTGTCAACAAGTACCCAGCGGCTTTTGAGGAAAGATATGCGAGAAAAGCGGTCGGCATAGAAGCGTATAGGCCAACCCTTCCCTAGTACGCGGCGGAGCTCTCTGTAGACTTCCT
>QMWL02000084.1 GCA_003661605.2 archaeon | reverse complement strand
GACAAGGATACAGCCATCGCAGTCGAGCACATCGTTCTCGCTGCGGCAGCGAAAGGATTGGGGACGTGCTGGATCGGCTCATTCAACGAGCAGAAGGTTCGAGAACTGGTTGGGGCGCCCGAACATCTTCAGGTAGTTGCTCTGCTAGCGCTAGGGTATCCAGCAGAGGAACCGCCTCCACGGCCGCGAAAACCGCTGACAGAAATCGCGTTTATCGAGAAGTACGGACAGCCGTTCGCGCCACCAGCGGATCCTCGGAAAGACAGGTGCAAAAGTTAGGGTTTTACCCGCTCTAGTATATGCGCTCGTGGTAGCCGATACCAAGTACTTAGAATCGAGAATACGCGTTATTCGGAGCGCTATGCGGGACCTGACTAGGCTTACGTCAAAGCCCTTTGACGAGCTAACGGTAGACCAGATACATTCTATCAGGTATAGTATCATTGTTATGGCAGAAGCCATCGGAAGTATCTGTACGCACATCTGCTTAGCGGAACTGGATTACAGACCGGAATCCCGTAGCGATGCTGTTCTGCGAGTTGGGAGGGAAAAGGGCCTCAAGTGTACCGAAGATCTCGTAAAGATCCTTCGTCTCCGCAACCTTCTTGTACATCGCTATTGGGAAATCGACGATCGTCGCGTATACGCATCGGTTCGAGAAAGCTTCAAGTGCGTTGAAGAGTTTGATAGAAGCGTTGAAGAACAATACGGTTTACGATAAGATTCAGTTCATACACATTGATGCCGAGAGAAGAGCCTACATCGAGAGTGCGGTAGTTGAGCAACTTTCTTCGAACCCGAGGATTCAGATAGTGGTGCTCTTTGGCAGCGTCCTCGGTCGCGACTACGTAAGAGACGTAGACGTTGCGATTCAAGGAGTGCCGCCCTTCAACTTTGAAGAACTGCTGAAGATAGGAACAGATCTTGAGATAAGGCTTAGGGTTCCAGTAGACCTCGTCCAACTTACCGACTTAAATCCTGATTTTCGGCTACGGATACTTCTAGACGGTAAACCGCTTCTGATCAAAAACTCGGAGCTATATCATAGCCTCGTAGGAGCAAGCGTGAGTGAGCGAGAGGACTTTCAGATAACGCTGAGAGAAGTTTTGAAGCGTATCAAGCCTGACCGCGGAGGAGCATAGCGATAGTTGCTTGTTGGTACTGCTCAAGATTTGGTGAGGCGATAGTCATATAGCCGAGGTCTACTAGGCTTCTGATGAAGGCGCTCCTGGTTATAGACATGCTGGAGGATTTTGTACGGGGGAAGCTGAAGGTAGAGGCAGCGACCACAATAATTCCCAATATCCGGCAGCTAGTTGAAGCGGCACGTCGAGCCGGGATCCCTGTTGTCTATGTTTGTGATGCGCATGAACCAGGTGATCCCGAGCTACAGCTTTGGGGTCCTCACGCAATGAAGGGGACAAAGGGCGCGCAAGTTGTAGAGGAGCTGAAGCCTCAACCAAGCGACTTTATCGTGGAGAAGAAGACGTACAGCGGGTTCTTCCAAACCAACCTCCATCAGATCCTCCAACAGCACTGCGTCGATACTGTCGTCCTCACCGGGCTCGTAACCGACATATGCGTGCAGCACACAGCAGCTGATGCGTTCTTCCGCGGCTACAAGGTCTGGGTGGTGCGCAACGCCACCGTAGCCATTGACGAGGAAAGCCACCAACAAGCCCTCAGCTACATGGCCCGCGTCTACGGCGCGCGAGTCGTAACCACAGCGGACATGCTTCAGGAGTTCTCAGCGTCTTAGATACTAGAAGACGACACGATTGCTCTTTCGCATTCCCTATACCTTCCTAGGCACCAGATTTAGCGGTCTCACGTAAGCGTTCAAGCACACTAATTGCGTAATCAATATCCTCTTTGGTTCTTGCGAAGAGCAGTAGCGACTCTGTTACTACGATGGCCTTAACTCCCTCTGGAAGCTGGTGAGGAGTTGGGAGGGGGATGCGAGGAGCGGCTACGGTCTTTGAAGCAGGCTCTGCAGTAGGTTGCTCAAGAGGACGCTCAGCTGCAGGTTTCTCAAGGGCGTGTTTGTATCTCGTAAGGTCTGCTACAGCCTCTCTGTAGAGTTTAAAGATCCGCTCCGCAGCACGATCCAGTTCGGACCGAGTACATCCTGTTAGCGAAAGGAGAACTCCCCTAAACTCGCTAAGCTTGGGAACATGTGTGCCAAACTTCCGCAAGAGTTCTCTGAGTAGAGGAACGTTCTGCCACGCCTCCACGTAAGCTCCCATCCTATCTTCCTCAGACACGGGATGTAGCACGCGCTCCCCTAGCTCCGTTAATCTGTAAGGAGGTTGAGGAGAAATAAGACCGTATTTTTTGAGAGCGGCGAGCCTGCTCTTGAAACTACCTGTCTTAGCCGATACACCTAATGCTGTCGCTAACCCTATAGCATCGACCCCTACTTTAAGCGCTTTTTCGCATCTAGCAAGTAGCTGCACCGCAGTTCTAAGGGAAATATCTGGGTAATCGAACCGCCCGATCCGACCCATACAGTACGTGTACCATCATAGTACTTATAAGTCTTGCGAATTCTGAGCACAAGTCAGCAAACATCCTATGATTAGAATAGGAACTTGTCTTTAAAAGAGCGCTTTGTACCGAATCATAAAGGCACACCTGATAGGATTCGCGAGTTGCGTTATGGAACGTTGCTTTTATAAAAAAGTACTGTTGTGTTCTGTGGCATGGCCTGCTTCAATAGAGGATGTTGAGCGACACCCACTGGTACGTAATGCTCTATCCCGGAGACCAAAGCTAGATTACCAATTTTCAGAGTACAATTGCTGTGCTGTTTTTGTGGGACCTCGCCAAGTTGGTAAAACCACGTGTTTTCTTCTGCTTATCCGAGATCTTTTAGCAAAAGGTAAGAACCCTGATGAGATAGCCTACATCTCTTGCGAGCGTGTAGCTGACGGAGAACACTTGTATAAGGTTGTAGAGAGTTGGGGTGAGAGAGGTGTGAAGTACGCCTTTTTTGATGAAGTTACTTTTGTACGTGGGTGGGAGCGCGCAGTAAAGCACCTTCTGGACACGGGCAGGATGCCATTCAAGTCATTCTTTCTAACAGGATCCACGAGCGCATTTCTCAAGTATGAGACATTCCCTGGTCGACCGATACGACTTGTAGCGTTCTTTCCCCTCGACTTCCGGCGCTTTTCGCTACTTTTCGGTAGTCGGGAACTTAGAAGAGTGCTAGCCAAACACAAGGGACTGGCTGAGAAGTCGATTAAAGCGATGGAACCGCATCTGACAGAGTTAAACACCTTACTTGACAAGTACCTGATATGTGGAGGGTTTCCTCGACCGATGTTTGAACTCTTTGAATCAGGAACCATCTCTATAGACGCTTACGATGCCGTTCTACGGTGGGTTCGAGGCGATGTTGAGAAACTGCGAGAGTCGTTTTCAGTAGCAACAGTGGTAATTCAAGAGCTACTTCTGGGATACGGGCACCGCTTAACGCTATCAGGGATAGCGAAACGCAGCGAGGTACTCCGTCGCCCCGATACTGTGAACAGGTACCTAGACCTCCTATCGAGAGTCATGCTATTATATCGATACTATCAGAGAGCTGGAAGAAGAAGGTTTTATGGAAAAGCTTTCAAAGTCCACTTCGTGGATCCCTTCGTAATACACGTTTTCGAACGCCTACTCTTCAATGAAACGCTCGTAGAGGATAGTCTGCTCGTCCAGGGTAT
>QMWL02000083.1 GCA_003661605.2 archaeon | reverse complement strand
ATCAACATCCCGCCCATGATCGATAACCAGTCGTGAGCTACAACGAGGTCGAAGCGACGACCTTCGCGAGGAACTAGGTCATTTACCACTTTAGAAGCAGAGAGAATGTTGTACAGCATGATGTCTGCGAAGAAGCGAATATGAGGTCCCCAGCGCCGTAGATCGTCTGCGACGAAGCTGGGAAGAATGTCGGAGGCGTCAAGGAGGAGTGGTCGATGTACTTCAACCCCCCGGTAAAGCTCGCGCGTTGGAAGCGGATCTCCTTCCTCAGGGCGTTTGTTCATCGTAAAGACTACGACATTGTGCCCACGTTCTACGAACTTTCGCGTCATTTCGGTGGCGTAGGTACCGAGACCGCCTACTAACTTGGGTGGATACTCCCATACGAGATACAGGATGTTTAACGGCTGATCGTCGAACGGCATACGCCGGGTTTTAGCTCGTCTCTAAAGTGTTTGCCTACAGCTATCAGAAAAGACACGTTAATATACATGGATGCGCTACATTATGTGGTACGTGCAGTCTGCTTCGTGTTCGAAGTGCATCAGCCGATTAGAATACGACCGGACCCAGATGTGTGGATTCGAGCTAAGAAGGCGGAGAAGTGGGAGGATCTTCTTGAGATTTACTTTGACCAGTATGTAAACCAGCTGGTTATCGAGCGCGCTGCGAGGAAGTGCTACTTACCCGCTACACGCATCATTCTGGAAAACGTCCGCCGCTACGAAGGTAGGTTTAAGGTTGCGTTTAGCCTATCGGGAGTTTTCGTTGAACAATGTAAGCGGTGGGCACCAGAGGTTCTCGATCTGATCAAACGGGTTGTTGACGCGGGAGGCGCTGAATTGCTCTGTCAAACCTACTTCCACTCTATTGCTTCACTTTGGGATCCTAGGGGGAGAGAGTTCGTTGAACAGGTGAAGATGCACCAGGAGCTGATTGAAGAGGAGTTTGGGTATCGTCCACAAGTGTTTGAAAATACAGAGTTCCTGTTTAACGATCTAGTAGCGGAAACCGTAGAACGACTGGGATTCAAAGCCATTTTTACAGAGGGGGCTGAGTGGCGGATTCCAGAAGACCCTTGCTACGTTTATCGGCGTCGAGGCGGGGAGCTCCGCGTTCTTTTACGCCACTACCGACTTTCAGACGACATTGGTTTTCGATATAGCTCGTGGTGGTGGGAGGAGTACCCGCTCTTGCCTGCTAAATGGGCGCGATGGGTGGCGGTAACGCCAGGAGACGTAGTAAACATCTGCCTTGACTACGAAACGTTTGGTGAGCACCACTGGCCGGAAACAGGTATTCACAACTTTCTCCAACAACTACCTCATCAGCTCGTCGAGATCGAGAAGTTAGACATTCTAACACCATCGGAGGTTATCGAGCGCTTTCCTGTTCGCGGAGAGGTCGGTTATGGTCCAGGTTTCGTTTCATGGGCGGATATGGAGCGTGACGAAAGCGCGTGGCTAGGAACGTCACTCCAACGTAAGTGCTTACAGCGCTTGCTCGCTGTAGAGCCGTTTGCTCGAGAAGCTAAAGGATGGGCACTTCATATATGGCGCTACCTCACGACCAGCGACCACTTCTACTACATGGCAGTACGTGGTGGTGGTCCCGGTGTTGTTCACGATTACTTCAGCCACCTCAAGAGCCCGGAACGAACTGCTCACGCATATCTAACGATCTTAGAGGACCTAGAGCGTCGAATACGGTCAGGTTTTGGTAGCGAGTTTGCGTAAAGCCGCTGCTGCTTGCTCAGGTAGAACGGGGTTTATGATAACGCCAGTTCCGTACTCAAACCCAGCGTAGGTAGTTACTCGCGGAATGATGCGTATGTGCCAGTGGTAAGCAGGCTTCTCCTCACGCCAGCAGTGGTGAACCACCAGATTGTATGGAGGATCGTTAAGGAGCGCGCGGAGAGCCTTTAGCGTGTGAGAGAGAATTTTCGCAAGTTCCTCACGGTCCGATGAGGACTGGTCGAGAAGCCGCGCTTGATGAAACTGAGGTGCGACCCATACTTCAAAGGGAGAGATGGTGGCACGTGGAGTAAAGGCGGCGAAGCGTTCGGTTTCGAACACGAGGCGTTCCTGTTCTCGTGCTTGCTCTATTGCACGACAGAGATAGCAACCGCCCTCAGCATCGAGGTACTTAGTGAACGCAACCTGCTCCTGTTCAACGCGAGGTGGAAGAAAGGTTGTGGCAACAAGCTGTAGGTGAGGATGTGCAAGAGAGGCACCCGCTCTTCGGCGATGGTTTCGGAAGATGGAGACGTAACGAACTGCTTCAACCTCCTTTAGCTCGCTAAGCCGATCCAAGATGGCGCGAAAAACAAGAGATAGCTGTCTTACGGGCATGACTCCAGGATGATCCTCATGGTGTGGTGTTTCGATTATTAGTTCGTGGAAGCCCGAAACCGGAGGGGAGGCCTTATCTGGAGGAGCTACAGCAGGATAGAGGTTAGGGATACAGCGCACTAGCCATCCTGTTTGATATGCGGCATCCTCTCCTTCAACTACCACAGGGTTTTCAGCAGGGGGGAGGTATATGCGGTACGCGGGAGGAGTCATACGCTCGTTGCCGGGGCAGAAGGGGCATTGAGCAGAAGGGGTCATTTGCTCAGGAGGTGCAGCAAACGCGTGAGGGCGCTTACCTCTGACAGTAGAGTAGAGTACCCAACGCTGAAGAACCTCGTCGGTACGTAGCTCCCACATGCAAAGCGCGAAGGAGGGGGCTTAAATGAGTACGGTAGTTCGTAGAGCGAATATCAGAGGCTACTTTGCGTTCCGCTTGCGCTACGGGTCTCAGCGAGTAGCAAAACCTGCTTACGCCACCCGTACAGAACGACGAAGGTTAGCAGCTCGAGTAAAGCGCTTACAGGAAGACCGAAGAATACAAGCATGTTGAAAGCCATGGCTGGAGTTAGTACACCGTGTAGGGCGAGTTGGAACATTGTGAGACTCCAGCAGACGATGAAGGGTGCTCGCTGAAGCCCAGCCAGGTAGACGAGCGCTATGCGTGTGTGCTTTCGTGGAATTGCTAGGAGTAAAACGAGAAGCGTAGCGCAGCCTGTAAGGGCACAAGTGGCGAACAGAGGTAACCATAGCGCTGTATCCGGTACTTCCAGAGAGAAGCTTTCGAACAGAAGTGTTGCTGCTAGAGGGAATACCGTGACGAAGCCAGCTAAGGCTGTTGGAATAAAGAGCGTGTGGGATGAGAGAGGAAGTGCCTGTTGCCAGGTAGCTAGCAACCCTACCTCTCGACCTAATCGGATCTTGACATCTGCCGGGATGTAGAGCGTCAAGGCGAGTGAAGCACCTAATCCGATGATGAATACTATCAGTAAGAGCTTAGTCGATATGATGGCCAGAGAGCTGAGGAGAGAGGCGCTATACCGACAGAACGGTCTAAGATTGGGAGTAGCTGCCTGATCAACTACGATGAGCGTATCGAGAGCGAAAACCGCGACCTCCGATGCAGAGTCTCCATCCAGATCGCAGGGAATGGGAATCACAGGGTATATGCACCAGTCCGTCCACAAGACGGGCAGAGACCACTCAAGTCCAGAGTAGTTGAAACAGTAGAGATACACAGAGAAATAGTGATCATTCTCGTCGATACGCGATACTGCAGCTAGGACTTCGAAGAAACCATCTCCATCGATATCGTTTACGGCGAATGTGAAGGGAAGCAAATCCTCTTCAGAACCAATCTGCCATAACATGTTTCCTGAGGGATTAAAGCAGTAGAGCCCAGAGCCAGAAGCTATGACT
>QMWL02000082.1 GCA_003661605.2 archaeon | reverse complement strand
GTGCACGTGCAGCTTCTACGGGTAGGAGGAGCTGGGGTGTAGCTGTTTCAAACCCGGTGTTTACAAGCGCGGAGGTCTCAAGCTCTTTATCGCTGAGCTTGCATCGAATCTTCAGCTTCACGCGAACGGCCACGTGAGCATTGCCTTCTCAGTTCATAAATGTGCCCAACGCGACCGCGTCGTAGCTCGAAGATGTGCCCAATTCGTGGTCGTCGCTCCTTCGTACTCACGGAATTTTACGATCAGAGGCTTTCTTAAGCTTTGACGAAAGCCAGCGACAGAGAAATATGTAGTGGTGAGTCCATAGGCTCGTGAGGGTATATGGTAAAATGCGGGTTCTGCGGCAGCGAAGACGTGTAGCGGATAAGGTGGTACGGAGAAAGCGAAAGCTGCTGAAGGAACCGCCGCCTGCGCGTCAAGTTAGAGTGGAACTCGGTCTAGGAAATAGACGTTCGTCTAAGCGAGTGGTTGGCGACGAGCTACTAGAAGAAAGACGAGGAGGATGAGGAGAATAGCGAGGAGAGAGGAGAGGAGCTCGGAGTAAAGGACGTCATTATCCGTTACGGTGAGTTTTACGAAGGTGGTTGCACTATTTCCAGCGTAGTCGACTGCTTTGATGGTGAGGTTGTAGTCTCCAGAGCTTATTCCGTAGAAGGTGTACTGCGTGTCGGTACCCGTGTCAATCCATCCGCTATCCCATGTTGCGTTGTAGAGACGAACTTCATAGTGGTCGATCCCCCATTCGTCGCTGCCTGTCCAGTAAACGGTTAGTGAGTTAGATCCACGCGATGCTCCGGTAAACAGGACCTCTGGTGGAGTAAGGTCAACGACAAACCAACGGCGGTTTACGCGGTCGAAGCTCGTGCCATTAGCGGTTACGAGCACGGAGTAGTTTCCTTCAGATAGATTGCTAACTGTGTAGCTTGTCTCAGAGCCCTGATAGGGAGTAGAGCTCCAGCTCTCGTTAAACACGCGTGCAGTGTAGAACTGTAGGTCGGCACCGCCGCCTACCCACTCTATCGTAACGGTTGTTTTATTAATATACATGCCGTTTGGCGAGGGTCGCGTTACGTAGAGGTAGAGAGTGCTGGGAACGAGAGGCAGGTAGTCAGTAAAGCCGTCACCTACATAGGGTGTGTCACCGAAACCATCGCCGTCGGCGTCCGTACCTGTGTAATTGTCCCAGAAGTTCCCCCCCAGCAGCGGTCCGCCAACGATGTTTGTGCCAGGTACGTGATCTACATTCCAGTAGGTATCGGTGTTAGCGCGTGCTACTGCGTGAACGTCGTTGTCGAGGAACTTGTTATCGTAAATGTAGGTAGGGTCGCAGTTCTCTACCCATGCGCCATATGTATTGTTTGCAATTACAGAGTGGGTTAGGTTTACACAGTTTGTTGAGGATAGCATGATACCGAAGGTGCTGTTAAAGACCTCTATGCTTTCAGCAAGCGCGTCTGAACAATTCGTCAGTTGCAGTCCGTAAAGCCCTGCTTTGAACATCCGTAGGTTCGTAAGGAGTATATGGGAGGAGTTGGCGATTAGAACACCTCGCCCCTTACTGGGATGGTTCCTCGACACTAGTTCAGAGCAAGAGATCGATACATTGGTGAAGTGAAGGTAGCTTGAGTTGTAAACGAGAGCGCCGTACCAAGTTTCCTTGATGGCGATGTCCTTGACTGTGATATTGCTGCAACAAAGTATACGAACGCCGTGCTCTACATATCGTAGAGTCGAGGATGCGATTCGACAAGCGGTGCAGTTATAGACTATGATACCAGCCCCATGCTCTTGTGTAATTGTGATGTTGACATGAGAGCAGTTGCGAAGGAGAAGTAATGCGTAGCTGCCTGAAACTTCGATTTGCGAGACAGAGATGAAAGATTTTACAAGTTGTCCGTTTACCACATTAGTACCCTCGATGACGGGTAGAAGTGTGGAGGCGTCGTCCGATCCGTATATAGACATGCCCCAGAAGAAGTCCGTGAGGTTATTATCACGCAAAGTGCAGTTTTCAACTGACTGGAGAAGAAGACCGTACGTGCGATAATTAGGATCTCCTGATAGACTGTTTTCTGCGAGAGTTACGTTGTAACAGTATGCGATGCCAATTCCATGACCATCGCAAGAACCGCTATTCCCTTCGAGGCATATGTGAGACCCATTTGTAGTGTAGATAGCCCAATAGAGGACGGACCGTCGTCGAGCCCCATAAAGTGTGTTGTTAGTAACTACGATGTACTGTGAGCCCTTAATCCAGCCAGCCACCTGATTACCAGTCAAGCTTGAGTTGATGATGGTGATATTAGTTGCGTCCATAAGGAAGAAACAGTAGAAGCTGCGGAGAGAGGTATCAGGAACATCGGTTGTTACTTGATCGATGGTAACATTACTACTGCACTCTATCCAAACGGCGGCGAAGTTATTCATGAAGCTACAGTTCCTGATGATAACATTACTTACGTTCCGAAGAAGAATACCGTTGAACCCTTCGCTTCGCCCGCAAAGTAGCGTGCAGTTGTTGATAAGCACCCACGCGCGCGTGTTCTCAATCCATATGCCGTGCTGTGAGGATGCATTAATTTGCAGATCTTCAATACGGTAGGGATCATTGGGGGTTCCACTACCAGGGAAAACTTGGAGATCTGCATCACAGGTAATGTGAATAGGAGACTGCTCGGCGTGAAGCGTGGGATGCGGTAGGAAGAGCGTTAGGACGAAAGTAAGCAGTAGTAAGAAAATGAAGTGCGCTTTCATAGTAGCTGCAAGCTTACGGTAGGAGGATTGTATATCATTAAGTAGAAGCGGTAGCCGAACCACGTATCAGATTGTGCGCCAAACAGTTTGCTGACAATCCATGTTCGAAAGACATCTCCCTCTCGGAAAGTATAGGTAGCGGACCGGTCGTAGGGCCAGCAGAAGTTCGTCTCAATCTGAACCCTACCAGGATACGCGTAGTACCCATACCGAGGAACCTCTCCTGCAATGTTATAACCTCTGAAGACTGTTGCAACCGACAGCTCACTTTCTGGTACATACGCTGCCCACCACTCCTGAGGCATCTGAGGCCAGTCCGTCCCTGTCCATGTTTTGTCCCCAGCGTTAAGCACGATCGTGTTAGTTACACTACCTGCTGCAACAGTCCACGTATAGCCAGTATTGAGCGCATTTACAGGCCATTGCAAGTTAGCGCTTCTACCAGTGAAGTTAATACCCACGACTGCAGCTACGCGTTCTGCAATCATCGCATTTTTGTCGAAAAACCACCACATTGTGCGAAGTACTTTGATGTATGTGTAATTCACTCCATTATACGTGTAGACACACGCGTTGTAGCTCGTAGTGTACACTATCGCGCGTATGGGAGCACCGGTCCCCTTCACCACCTCGTAAACATCACCAAAAGGCTTAGGATCGCTATAGGCTGCCCAAGTAACTCCAATCCAAGTACGGAGGTTGTGAAACGCGTTGCGAGTCCTCTTTGAAGGATCCCAGTCACCGACGATATTCTCTGACCCACCGCCCGAGAGCTTGGCGTGCCATTCCGCTAAAACGCCTCCTGTAGCGAGTACTGCAGCATAGTTGGAAGTTTCAACTGTTATGTACTGGTCGTTAGCAGTAACGACGATGTTACTGGGGTGCTCAACTGGCTCTCCCGAAGAGGGAAGGTGCAGCCGGAAGGCTTGCTGATACCACTGACCTATGGGCCCGCTTCTTGTTAGGTTGGCGAAAAACACGATCTCATCGTTTTCGTCGAACGCGCTGTCTTCATATGTAACATAC
>QMWL02000081.1 GCA_003661605.2 archaeon | reverse complement strand
TCCAGTATCTCTAGTGCATACTTGTCCTTTCTGTCAAAGAACGGTGCTAAATCTCCAAAGAGCAGTTTCTTGGTCCATTCAAATCCATCCAGTTTATCAATGCGCGCAACCTCCTTTCCCTCCATATCCGTAATCCTGAAGTTATAGCCCGCAAAGTCCCCTCTCGCCTCCAAAAGCCTTCTCCCCGTTTCATCTTCAAGCCATAGCATAGGACGGAGTGCAAGGATCTTCTTCTTTACTCGTCCAAGCAACTGTCCCTCCGGCGATAGAATATCGAAAGTCCCCCGCATTGCAAGTAACTTTCTTTGAATCTTAAACAGCAATGCACCTGTCTTCGATTCGATTACCTCCACAGGCGCACGTAAGGATATCAATTTCCCCTTCAACCGTGCAAACTCCTGGCCTGATTCGTCATAGATACCACCCTTGAGATCTAGCCACCCCTGATGTATAATAAACCTACGTGGTTTCTCAGACGCCATAACAGTAGGGTTTGCTATCTGCCTATAAATGTTCTACGCCTCTACTTCGATTCAACCTCGACTCGTGGGTGTTTAAGCTGATTCAAAACGTGTGCCCTGATTTCGTCTATGGAGGGAAGTGGTTTGGGCTCTCCATTAACAAGAAGGGGCTTAAGCAGTGGTTCCATAGTTCGTCCACAGTTTGGACAGGTAGGTGCTGGTTGCTCATAGGGCTGTAGTTCGTCGAGGAAGCAGTGCCAACACCGCCAGACTTGCTTTTTACCTCCTAGCTTCCCACGTTTTGCCGCTGGTTGTCCTTCAACTTCAACGAGATCGAGCGCGAAATCGACGACCGGCGCATTACTCAACCAGGTACCGACGCCGAAGGCTTCTGCTCCTGCTTCGATAAGTTCGCGAATATTGCGCTCTGTAATACCTCCCGATACAACAATCTTGACGTGCTTAAAGCCTCGTACATCTAGTTCCCAACGCACTTCGCGAATGATCTCTGCATAGCTTCCACGCCGTGAACTCGGTGTGTCGAGCCGAACTCCCCAGAGCCGTTCACCGAGCGCTTCCGCCGCCATAATTGCCTCCACCTTTTCATCAAAGTACGTATCCACTAGAGCGATGCGCGGAACCTCCGACTCCACCACTTCGTCGAAAGCGCGCCATGCTTCTATCTGATCTCCTACTACGATGATCAGTGCATGTGGCATGGTCCCTACGGCAGGCTTTTTCAGCAGCTTCGCCGATAGAACACAGGATACTGCATCAACGCCTCCAATATATGCTGCTCGATCAATCATCGGTGCAATACCTGGATGCATGCGTCGGATACCAAACGATAGTAGAAGTTTGTCCCCAGCCAGTTTGCGAATCCGGGCTGCCCGCGTTGCTATTCCCGATGCTTGACACAGCAACCCTAGCAGAGGTGTCTCGTAGCGGCAGAACGCTCCATACGGACCCTCAACCACCATTACCGGTACTTTATAACCTCGCCGATCTCGTGGACGAAACACCGTACCCTCTTGCATTCCATATACTGTAACGGGTAGTCCCTCCAGCAGTCGCACCACCTCCTCCACTCCACACAATACCCCCCACTCCCAGTTTTCCGGTAACCGACTTGCCGTTACCTCCGCTACCACCTGCTTGTCTGCTAGCCCTCGTGCTTCAAGGATGCGCTCGGTTCGTAGAAAGTATACATCCGTTACCTCCCCTCGCTTAATCTCCTCCTCTTTCGCAATCCAAAACCGCCGCACCACCCCGCCACTTCACAACTCCGTATAGCCGTTGTAGCAGTCTAAAACCCGTAGAACTGAGAAGCTAGATACCCAAGCCAGTAGCATGCAAGAGACGCTAGTATCTCCATCATAAGATACTCAACCACAACCCCTACCCGAACTCTAGCTGGTTCTCTCCAGCTTAAACCTATTTGATGTATAAAATTGTTTGCATCACATACCAAACACCTAAAAGACTCCTGAACCTAGTAAATGCGCAGTGATGAGGCCCCTACACGCTATGACCCCCGCAGGGGTGTGAGGTTGTGGTCCTACTCTGAGCGCGCGAGCACTAGCCTCACTCCTTTAGCTACTCTTCTCTCGATGGTAGAAAATTTCTTTGAGAAGTACTGATCAGTAGCGATCCCGATAGTTCTCTACGTGACGCCGAACGGGTTCGCGGAGTAAGTTAATGTATGCTAATTGGTAGTTGCTAGGTGAGTTTTGCAAAGGCTAAACGCGTGCTTGCGCGTTACAGAGAGCGGCTTCTTGCTTTGGAAGAAGTTGTAGGTGTTGGGCTGGGTGTTAGAGAGGGTAAGGTATGTATTTTGGTTTTTGTACGTCATCTTACAAAGAATTTAGAAAAAGTGCTTCCTAAGCGCATAGAGGGCGTGGATGTAGTTATTGAGGAGGTTGGTGAGATTAGAGCGTACGGGTAGCGAGTTTAAGCTCTGCTTTGATGTAGTGAAGTTGCTGCTTCTGCGAAGTAGTTTCCTCTAATCTATAGTGAACTCAGGGACGGATACGCTGGTAGTACACTCATCACGCGTCTCCTCTCGCTTAATACCATGGAGTCGCTCTAGTCTCTCAACTCTCTCCTCCAGTCTTCTGATCATATGGCACAGTATGATACGTGTTAACCCTCGTACTTGCTGCTCCAGTCGATTCACCCGCTCCTCTAGTTGTTCTAACCACATGTCCAACTCCTCCGTTCTAATCGCAAGATAGTCGATGTCCTCCTCCACTTCTCTTCCTTGATTCATCGTATAGTGGGTTTTTCAATAAAAAGCTTCCGTAAACTATATTAGTCACATACCGAACGTAGTGCCCCAATAAGCTTGTTGAACAACTAAATAGCTTCCCAAAAGTATGCGTCCTCGTCATCCACTCCTTCTTCGAAGTACTTATCTTGATACTCTTCGAAGTATTCTTCCTCATAGTACTCCTCACCGTATCCCTCCTCTAGGTAATACTCTTCCTCCTCAAAGTAATCTTCTTCATATCCCTCTTCTTCATAATACTCCTCTTCGTAGTCCTCGTACTCCTCCTCGTACTCTTCTTCCTCTTCTTCCTCCTTACTCTCCTTCTCTTTACGCTCAGGCTCAGGTTTAGGGGCGGTGGCGCGCTCCATTTCTATATGCAGGATAATGGACGGTGGAAGACCGCGTCGAGTAGTGACCTGAAGGACGCGCTCTACTCTTCGTTTTGCCAGCTCCTTTCTCTCATGGGGCAGCTCTTCATATTCCTCCTGTACTATTTTTAGGAACTCGTCTCCATTCAGAGATACATCAGGAACGTAAAGCTGCTTCTTCCCTGTGAGCACCTTTGTAGCTTCCTCGAATACCGGTGCATAGGTTTCAGGAATACTCTCCAGAATGAATAAAGGCAGTCCAGACTTTCTGTGCAGTCCGCCAGGTGGTTGTATCCATGATAGAACTCCATGCCTGTAGAGTCGGATATCTACGCTCCACAATTTATGCACCTCCCTAAACATCGCTATCGCCCATACTACTTGCGCGACTTGGCTTACCCTTGCTCTACCCAGGCAAACCCTATATCCTCGTGATCCTGTAAAGTAGGGAACGTAGTTGATTCCATGCTCCTCACACCACTTCCTGATGCGTAGCAAGTCTTTATGAGCAAGGGGGAAATTGTCGAGGTCTATTTCAACGGCTACACCATCGATAGGTGCGTTCAAAACATCCTCTCGTTTTTGCCAAATACAAACGCTAAAGCCGATATAGCTAAGAGGCTTGTAAACAGATATTTCGTGAAGCGGGTTATCCGTTGGCACACGAAGTACTCCTCTTCTCCGACCTATGACAATGAAAATAGAACCTCCGAAAAGCCTGTGGTAGAACTGTAAGCTCTTCTTAACATCTTCTC
>QMWL02000080.1 GCA_003661605.2 archaeon | reverse complement strand
TCATTTAATAGGTGTGCCAACGGATATCGCTCAGGATCATATCTATCGTAGTGAATACAGTACTGCCCATCTACCTCCTCAACATGAAACCTCCCTCTCCCAAACGGCTTAGCGTAGCTCGGCTGCCGTCCTGCGAAAGGAGTTATCCGATAGCCTGCTCGTAGTGGGTGTGGAATCATGTCCTTAGGAACTCGAATCTTACGCCTCAGCTTGAGCACCTGTCGTTCTAGATCGCTCCATGAAAGGCGCTTCATACATATATTTTTCGATAATCCGGAGTATTTAAATTTTTCCAATCAGACCCGCGGCGCTTTACGCTAACTAGGTGCTTTAAAGCTGGCTCCTGAAGCACGCGTATGGTTCGCGTTTTAGGCATCAACGGATCTCCCAGAAAATACGGTGGCGTTGCTGCTCTGCTAGAGGTAGCCCTTGAAGCTGCGCGAAGGGAGGGCGCTACCACAGAGATGGTTCATCTCGTAGATTATCGTATAGAACCCTGCATCGGCTGCTTGTCCGATGAAGATACTGTTTGCCGCCCTCCTTGCGTAATCAAGGATGACATGCGGAAGCTCTACCCGCTAATCGAAGCTGCTGACGCTCTCATCTTCGCTACTCCTGTCTACTGGTACGGGCCAAGTGGTCTGTTCAAAAACTTCTTTGATCGCCTTACCGTGTTCGAGAATCTCATTCTAATCGAAGGACGAAGTCGTCTCGAAGGTAAAGTTGCTGCTCTTATCGCTGTAGGTAACGAAGCGGGAGTTATTGCCACCACCGCTCCTCTCCTTACTGCTCTCGTTCACATGGGCCTCGCCGTACCCCCATGGGGCTTCACCTACTTCAACGAGCCCCGAAACCCACTATCTGATCCACTCACCGTCCTTGACGCCGCCAACCTCGGACGATGCGTAGTACTCCTTACAAAAGCCCTCAAAGCTGCTAGCCCTCCCTACTGGTATTCACCAAACATCGAGTGGCTTCCTTCCGCAATAAAGGGCATCCTTAGAAGCTTAGACCAGCTCCGCTTCAAACAGCTCCAAAAACGCAAGATTTCTTTTGATCGCGTTCTCAAGAAAAAGAATAAACTCCGAGACGCAGATGGTGGGGAGTAGATGATGAGAGCACCCTTTGCAGAAAGCTAGCATGAAGAGGCTGCAGGGGAGCGGCTGACTTATTTTCACGGCAAAACTTCATCAATAAGCTTCGTTAACAGCGTATAACTGGTTCATTATTCCGCCGAAACACACTCTTTGCTGAATACTTGTTAGGAAACAATAAATATAAGCTTATCGTTTTAAGGACAAGTCTTAAATAAATCAAATTCATTTTATCGATGAAAACACGCCTCTGGTGTACAATACTTTCACTGCTTCTCTTCACCATTGCGCTCTTTCATCCCTCTCCTGCACTACCAGTTACCGATCGCTCACTAAAATCGCAAGTTGCTTCCTATAGCCATACATCACTACTAGCCCTCTCTCATACGGGCTTGCCAGAGCTAGCGCTGCTCAGGAAGCTTAATGCTCCTTTGAAAGCATCTCGCTCCTCGTGCAGCGTTCCTACATTGCTCCAGGAGCATGATCCCATTTACATCTGTAACGACACCGACTTGCTGCAACAAGCTAGTGCTGAAGGATGGCCTGGAAGTGGTACGCTGAACGACCCGATCGTTATCAGTGGGTACTCTATCAACGCTAGTCGTGCGACGAGCGGAGCGGCTGGGATTCATATAGAGAATGTGAGCCTATATCTAGTAATTCGCAATTGCTTTCTCTACAACGGCAGCTTTTCGAACAAGCACGGACTTTCTCTTCAAAACACTTCTCACACCACTGTCGACAACCTAACTACGACAAGCAATCTGGTCGGGTTTCTGCTCTCAAACTGTTCCAATTGTATTATCTGTAACTGCACAGCGGATAGTAACCTACATACTGGATTTGCGGGCACTTCTTGTTCTAACTGTATGTTCCTAAACTGCTCTGCGGTTAACACCGTCTGGTGGGGGTTCTCAATGTCAATGAATTGCTGTAACTGCACTCTTGCAAACTGTACTGCCAGAAGCAACGTGTTCAGTTTTCTCTTCTTCTGCGTACAAAACTGTACGCTTGCCAACTGTACGTCCCTTCAGGAGACTGGATCTAGCTACATCGTCTGGGGGACCTCGCTGACCCACTACACCTCTCAAACGATCTCCAACTGCTTTTCAGGTGGAAAACCCGTACTCTACATCGTTAACCAAACGGTCAGCGACCTCTCGCTCAACTCTTACGGTACCATAATACTCGTAAACTCCTCCGTCCCCAGTGTTATCTCTGGCTACACCCCTCCTCGTGGTGGTGTCCTTGAGCTGGCCTATACTACCCCTACAACAGTTCTTTATTCAAACGCAAGCATCGTAATCCATCACAGCGACTTCAATCAAATTCGACACTCTACAGAGCTTCACGCAGCCGTTGGCATATGGTTGTTCAACGCTCATCACTGCATGGTTTTCAACTGTACCACCTCATACTGCTATCCGATTGGTACCCTCTTCTGGTACTGCTCAGACTGCCGTATCGAAAACTGCACTGCCTGCAACGCTTCAGAAGACGGCGTACGCTTCTGGAGCTGCACCAACTGTAGCGTTGTTTACTCAAACTGCTCTTTCAACAGCGGTTGCGGAGTCTCTTTATGGTACTGCACCAATTGTACACTCACCGGTTCCGAGTATCGTAACAACAGCTATAGTGGTGTTCGTCTGCATGTGTGCAACGATTCCCTGATCTTTAACAACCTGTTTAACAATACACAAAACCTCCTTGTTTACCACTGCAACAACGTCTCCCTTAACACAACTGCTTATACACCCGGACCAAATATTGTAGGCGGGTCCTATCTTGGAGGCAATTACTGGAACAACTATACCGGTACAGATGCTAACCGCGACGGCTATGGTGATACTCCCTATGCCGTTACTGACTCTGATACTGGAGCAGTCTTTTACGACCACCTTCCCTTAGTCCTCCCTGCATACCTTCGTATCACTCATCCTAAGAATGGTGTCTTCATTACGGAATCGAATGTTACGGTAAGGTGGGTCTACTTCAATCCTTACGCAGCTCTCGACCATTTTGAAATCTGCGTTTCAAACGCTTCCTGGAGTACAGGCTGGATTAATGTGGGTGCTAACACGGAATACACTCTTACCCTATACGATAGCACCTATACCGCTAACGTTACCGCGTTCGATGTAACTGGCGACGTTCTGTTCTCCACCACATTCTTTACTATTGATACTCAACCTCCTTCCGTACACATAGTCGATCCCGCAGATGGTGCGTGGTTTAACACAAGTACAGTAACAGTTGTCTTCGACTACACAGATGCAAACCTCGATCAAGTATGGTTGTTTAACGGAACTAATTGGCTTAACGTCTCCGGGCTTACCAGCTACACTTGCCGGTTTCCACAAGATGGCAGCTATATCCTCCGCATTAACGCAACAGATAAGGCGGGGTGGACCGCTTCTACTGCTATCACGATTCACATCGACACTACACCTCCTACCGTTTCCATCATAGATCCTAAGGACGACAGCTGGCTATCCTCCCTTACTGTCTGTATCCAATTCACTTACGCCGATGCAAATGTTCAGGCAGTTCATCTGTTCAATGGAACTAACTGGGTGGATGCTACTGGACTGACTTCCTATACATGCTACTTCTGCGAGGATGGCAGCTATACGCTCACTGTAAAAGTCTATGATAGAGCGGGATGGATTTCCTCAAGCTCTGTAACCATACACATCGATACCACTCCCCCGAACCTCTCCGTGTTCTCACCAAAGAACGGCACCACTACTACTGACAGGGAGATCCT
>QMWL02000079.1 GCA_003661605.2 archaeon | reverse complement strand
TTTTGGAACACCTCGCAACGAAGCCACGTATACGCCCCACGCTTGCAGAAGCTAAGGGAGCAGAGCCCTTCGACGTTCTTGTTGCACGTAATGACGTTGAAGGCATGCTTGCCTACTTTATGGATGAAAAACGCCTACGACGTGCTAAGGAGATACCTGATAAGGAGGTCGTCGTCGAAGAAGCTGACGAGACAGGTATACACGCCCGCATCCGTACCTATACCATCATCATCGATCTGGAAAACCGTGAAATCCTTCACGACTGCGCCGATTGGAGCCGTGTATCTGCTGCTGGTCAGTTCTGCAAGCACGTCGGTAAGCTATTCCTCTCCATCCCGGTACAACAGGCTATAGCCATACTTACCGACCTCTACCACCAGCGTGACAGCTGGCTACTCCGACCGCTTATCGGAGAAGAAGCCTAGCACGCTCCTCGAAACTGTTAATGAGGTATAAGCAATACTGGAGAGCAACCGACTTAAAGGCGGTAAAGCGGTTAGTTGCATGTGAAGAAGTTGGAAAGAGCGAATGATGATATCCGCGTGTAAGCCCTCAACGGTGCGTAAGTTCAATTTAACTGCGCTATAAGCGCACAAACACATAAAAGGTTCAGTTATCGCATTGCCTTGTGCCTCAACTACCGCCCCCACCGCCATTGGGTATTGCGGTGTGGACTCTATTGCTAATTGGGCTGCTACCCGCAGCAATAATACTGTTGGCGATTTTCGTGCTATTTGGAATCGATACGTCTGACCGCGTGGACTGTATGTGGCGAGGCATAGTTACGGCGGGTACGATAATGATTCTTGTATTCATCTTTGCTGCGTTTCTTGCGGCGAGCCGTAAACAGACCTTAGAGGCAATGTTGGGGAGCTTCTGGCTAGCGGTAACACCGTTTGTAGTTGGTTCGTTGCTGATAGTGATAGGTGTATGGATTGGAGTTGTGACAGGCCGTATTCGTTTGCTGAGGAAGAGAGCGCGTACGCGTGAGCGAGTAGGCGAGTAGCGGTGTTATTCGCTACAAGGGCTTTTATGCGAGTAATAGCAAGGATGACGCTTGGGACGGACGATCGTCGTACACTCGTATCGAGGTGGTACGGGGAAAACGATTGTAGCAGCGAATACTGCTTACCTACTAGCAGCACGAGGTAAGTATGTGTGCATTCTTGACTACGATCTCTGTGCTCCAGCGCTTCATCGCGTGTTCGGTGTTGAAAACGTACGTGCATGGCTTAACGACTTTTTCGCAGGACAGTGTGGGGTAGCAGATGTTCTCAATGACCTGAATAAGCAGCTTGGGATTGAAGGAGGGCGGCTTTGCGCAGGTTTTGCTAACCCAGATGGACAAGCGATAAAGGAGATGCTACGGCTGTCGATGGACCAGGAGTGGTGTAGTCGCAATTTCCAAGATCTGCTTCGGCTACGTAGCTACGTGCTGGAGGACCTTAACTACGACTTTCTCATCATCGACACAATGCCTGGCTATCAGCTGTTATCGATGAACGCGCTCGCTATTGCAGATGACGTAGTAGTGGTGACAGTACTAGACCGTAGCGATATCGAGGGGACGCTCGGGTTGTTGGAGGCGGTTTACCGCATTCTGCAGAAACAGCCGCGTGTGATTATCAATAAAGCACCAGTAGGGTTGGGAGAGGTTGGAAAGCGTATAGAAACTGTACGACGCGTTTTCCGCCAACGGTTGAAGCTAGAGGTGTTGGGGGTGATTCCATGCTCGTGCGATATTCCACTCATGTTTGGAGAGCGTTTAATCGCGCATACGATGCCCGAGCACCATGTAGTACGTGCATTAGAGCAAGTAGTAAAAGCGCTGTTGAAAGAGTAGCGTTGCCCCCGCACATCGACCCCTATACGCTCGCCCTAATCACCCATCGTGCGCTACGTGCAGGAAAGGCGGTTGCTCGCCGTATTCTCTACGAAGCTGGATTTGAGTTTGCACAGCGCCGTATTAGAAGCGTAGAGCCTGTTTCGGAATTGGATCAGGCAGCGGAGCGCGTACGGGAGTGGTTTAGCGAGTTAGGGTTAGGGGGTTTAGAGACGCAGTTCTTAGAGGCGGGTGGAGGGCGGCTCTCGGTTAAACTGAGTCCGATCGCTAGTCGGTATAGCGAGCTTTTTGGAAGAAGCGAACACCCCGTGTGCTTCTTTACCGCGGGAATACTTGCAGGCGCATTTTCCCATGTTACGGGAATACACTTTTCATGTGAAGAAGCGTTCTGTCTTGCTCAGGGATCGGTGGAGTGTGTGTTCGCACTTACACTCTTCGAGGAAATATTACCAGAAAAGACTCGGGCCTTAACTGTAGTGGATGTAACCCTTCTCCCGGAAGAGCTTCGCTATACCGCAGGAGCGATGCTTATGCTAGGTGAGGCAGACCCAGAGTCGATAGCGGTAATTACGGGGCGATCTCCTGACGAAGAGAAGAAGTGCTTGGAGCAGTTATTCGAGGAGGGCTACTTGAAGAAAGTACGTATCGGTGAGCGAATTCTCTACCGACTAGCGCTCGGGGGCGACTAGCGGGTTCGTTTTCTTCGCTTCTGCTCCTTCTCCACTTCCTTGAGAATGCGCTGAAGATACTCTTCGATCTCCGCCTCTACGGTAGGTGCAGGAGTTGCAGCAGTAAGAGATTCGACATTGATGTCTACGTGAGCTTCTGCTACGTTGCCTGCACGGTCGTAAGCGCGTACCCACACTGTGTGTTTGCCTTCAGGTACGTTCGTGAATACGAAGGAGAGGCTTTGCCCCACGTTGATCCACCGACCTTCATCAAGTCGCACCTCATAGTGTGCAATACCGGATTCGCGGTCTGATCCCTCCCATACTACGTGAATTTCGTTGCTGTAGATGCGGTCTCCATCCTTAGGCACGTGAATGATGATCGTAGGAGGCGTGCGATCGAGGAAGCGGCGGCGGAAGATGGGTGCACCAAATAGTGCCGCAGCCGCTGCAGCTACGATAGCGCCTGCGAGAACAGCATACATCCAGACAGCGGATGGATGGGGTAGAGGAGGTGCAGCCACTACTTCAAACTTTACGCGATCACTACTGCTGTGACCCGCACGATCGTAAGCGTATACGATGATTAGGTGCTCACCTGGTTCGTCGATAGAAGCTGTTAATGAGGTGTTCTTGCCTTCGTAAAGGAGTTCAGCGTCGAGAAACACCTGAAAGTAGCTGATCCCGGATCCATTGTAGTCATGACCGCGCCACCGGATGGTGACATTTCCTTCTGAGAGCTGAGTCCCGCTACCCGGTTCGAGGATTTCGACAAAGGGGGGTAGGGTGTCGACAAGTACAGTAACCGTGCTGCTGTTGGACAGCTCTGCTCGATCGTAGACAGTTACGGATAAGCAGTACCAGCCATCTGATTCTGCAGTATAGTTGAATCGGAAGCTTTCGCTCGCCTTGCCCGCGACTTCGCGTTCAGCGACAGGGGTTTCGTTTACCAGTAGCTGAATGCGCGTTAGCCCAGTATTATCGGAGGCAACGCCTTCGATCCAAAACGTACGCGTTGAGATGACCTCTTTATCTGAAGGTCGGCTGAAGAAGAGTGTGGGTGGCGTCCAGTCAACAACGATCTGGAAAACGCGCTGCGCGGTGTTGTTGAAGCGATCTGCCGCGGTGAGCGCAAGGTTGTAGACGCCCTGATCAACGGTAAATCTGGCAGAAAAGCGCCAATCACCGACCCAGGAGAGAGATTGGCGTAACCCGTTAAGAACGGCGTCTACAGTAAGTGCGCTACACTTCCCTAACCCGTTGTTGTCTACAACCTCTGCTTCAACAGTCAAGTTACGAGAGGTTACGAGTCTATCTGGTTTGATAAAAGAGACGCGAGGAGGAGCAGTGTCGCCAGACACGGC
>QMWL02000078.1 GCA_003661605.2 archaeon | reverse complement strand
GGTTCGCCTGCGTGGACGGCCCTGAGTTCGATGCCCACCTCGTGGACTTTAATGAGCTGCTAGCGAGGCTCAGGTTGTACAGGGAGGAGGAAAGGCTGAGCTTAGAGCGCTACGAGAGGCTGGGGGGTGGGAGCGGTGAGGGGTGAGGTCGTCAAGAGGGCAGTCCCCGTGAGGAAGCTGAGCCTAGAGGAGCGCAGGGCGACCTTCAAGGAGGTGGTGCTGGGCTATACTGCCGAGGAGGCCATCGCTGAGGCTAGGAGGTGCCTCCAGTGTAAGAACCCCCCGTGCGTTCAGGCGTGCCCCCTCCACATAGACATTCCCGGCTTCATAAGGCTCATCGCTAAGGGCAGGTTCGAGGAGGCGCTGGCTAAGGTCAAGGAGAGGAATGATTTCCCAGCCATAACCGGCAGGGTGTGCCCCCAGGAGCTTCTGTGCCAGAGGGCGTGCACCATGGGTAGGCTGGGAGACCCCATCTCGATAGGCAAGCTTGAGAGATTCCTGGGCGACTACGAGATCAGCAGGGGCATAAGGGTTCCCAAGGTGGAGGCCAAGACCGGCAAGAGAGTAGCAGTAGTGGGCTCAGGGCCAGCCGGTCTCACCGTGGCGGCTGACCTCGCCAAGCTCGGCCACTCGGTCACGATGTTTGAGGCGCTCCACAAGCCCGGAGGAGTCCTGACCTATGGGGTCCCAGACTTCAGACTCCCTAAGAGCGTGGTCGACGCCTACGTCGACTATGTGAGGAGGCTGGGAGTGGAGATAAGGGTGGACTCAGTCATCGGCAGGCTGTACACGATCGACGAGCTGTTGGAGCAGTACGACGCGGTCTTCATAGGGACTGGAGCCGGGACGCCGAAGTTCCTGGGGGTTCCCGGCGAGAACCTGAACGGCGTGTACTCCGCCAACGAGTTCCTCATAAGGGTCAACCTCATGAGGGCCTGCGAGTTCCCAGAGTACGACACGCCGATCAAGGTCGGAAGGCGCGTAGTCGTCATAGGCGGCGGCAACGTCGCCATGGACGCGGCGAGGGTGGCGCTGAGGCTAGGCGCTGAGGAGGTGGTAGTGCTCTACAGGAGGACAGAGGCCGAGATGCCCGCCAGGAGGGAGGAGGTCGAGAACGCCAAGGAGGAGGGCATCAAGCTTATGTTCCTGGCGCAGCCTATCGGCTTCATAGGCGACAAGGACGGCTGGGTCAGGAAGGTCAGGTGCATCAGGATGAGGCTGGGTGAGCCCGACGAGAGCGGCAGGAGGAGGCCAATCCCCATTCCAGGCTCAGAGTTCACGGTCAACGCGGACACCGTGGTCATAGCCATAGGCGCCAGGGTGAACCCGCTGATACAGAGGACGTGCCCCAAGCTCAAGGTGCGCAGGGACGGCACGATAGTGACTGACGAGTGGGGCAGGACGTCAATTCCGAGAGTCTATGCGGCTGGCGACGTGGTGACTGGCGCGGCGACGGTCATAGAGGCCATAGCGTCGGGGAAGAGGGTGGCGGAGGCCATCCACAGGGACCTGGTGGAGGGGCGCTGAGGCTCAGGGAGTAGTTGACTCATTTAGGGAAAAAGATTATTAAGTGCTGCGGATTTAAACTTGAACCGGTGCGGCTGATGTCAGCGCCGCCTCGCGAGACGGACATGACAGTAACCCTCGTAAACGCCGTAAGGTCGCTCTCAGCCGGAGTGGCCTCACTTAAAGTTGCTGTGGAGCTGCTGACCGCCAGAGTTGAGGAGCTCCGCGAGGACATAGCCAGGCTGAGCGAGCTCATGAGCAAATCAGTTGAGAGCTTCCAGACGAGGAGCGACGACTTGATCAAGAAGATGGCCGACTTCTCAGAGAAGGCACCGAGGGAGCTCAAGCTCTCCTTCGACCTGTTCCTCGAAGGACTGTCCAAGACCGTCAATGAGATAGCCGAGGAGTATAGCAGGCTGCTGGACGAGCTATGCCTCCTCAGGGGCAAGTTGTCAGAGGGCTTGACGTCGGTCTTCAGCGAGTGCAATGAGCTGAGGAGCGAGGTGATGTCACTGAGGACCTCGCAGAGGGACGCCATACTACTGTTGACGGAGCTAGCCGCCAAGTTTGACCAGGAGCTGTCAGTTGTCAAGTCTGAGCTCCACGAGCTTGAGCTCCTAGTGGCCGACTTGTCGGCTAGGGTGAACTCGCTAGCTGAGTCTAGAGCAAGCGGCCAGGTAGCTGAGCGAAAAGAAGGCAGTTGAGCTATGGAATAGTTGCAAAGAATACGCCAAAAAGTTATTAATTAATATCATCCCCCATAAGAGTGAGTGTCGACGGCGCGGCTGCGAGGTTAATTAAAATGCCATTTCGCGGGAGGAGAGAGGAGGAGTTAATCAGGGAGCTGCACGGAGTCAGGAGCGCAGTCGAGGAAAGGCTCTCCAGGCTAAGTGAGATGTTAGGGGACCTCCAGGCGGCCATCCTCGAGGGCATGAGGAGCTTTGAGCTGAGCTTGAGGGCTCAGCTCGAGGAGCAGAGGAAGGTCCTGACCGACGCCCTGGAGCTCATCGAGACCGAGCGGAAGAGGGTGGAGAGAGCCGAGGCTGACCTGAAGAGCATAGGTGGAGCCGTCGCTGAGAGACTGGCTCAGGTCAGGGAGGAGGAGGCCAAGCTAGGCGAGGTCATGGAGAGCGCTCGCGAGCTGATAGAGAGGCTCCTCTCCTACCGTGACGTCTTGGACGAGCTAGCGGCTGTCAACAGCAAGCTCGTGGAGGCGCTGAACAGGGTCAGCGAGTGCGTGGCTAAGGTGGAGGAGTACGAGCAGAAGAGGGGCGAGCTAGCGGAGCTCGAGGCTAAGATCAACGCTCTGAAGTCCGAGTACGAGAGCAAGCGCGCCAGGCTCCTCGAGGCCCTCAAGGCCGAGGTCGAAAGGAGGAGAGCCGAGCTCGAGAAGTCCTTGGATCAGCTCAGAATGGATGTCGAGGAGCTGGAGAGGAGGAGGGAGGAGCTAAGCTCGTGGATCAAGGAGAGGCTCAGCGAGCTGGAGAGCAGGGAGAGGGAGCTGGCCGAGAGGGAATCCAGGGTGGCCCAGAGGGAGAAGTCGCTGACTGAGCTCGAGGCCTTCCTACGCGAGAGGGTCGAAGAGCTCGCTCAGCTCGAGGCTAGCGTCACTGAGCAGAGGCGCAGGCTCGAGGAGAGGGCCGAGCAGCTGAGAGAACTGGTTCGCGAGATTGAGGAGAGGGCCAAGCGGCTCAGCGAGCGCGAGAGGGCGATGGCTGAGAGGGAGCTCGCCCTTAAGGAGCTTAGGAGCAAGCTCCAGCAGGAGTCTGAGAGGCTACGCCTGCTGAACACTCAGCTGGCCGCGAAGGAGAAGGAGCTCAGCGAGCGCGAGAGCAAGCTGGAGGAGTGGGAGCGCTCCCTCAGGATGAGGGAGGAGGACTACGTGAGGAGGCATAAGGAGCTCAGCGAGCGCGAGGAGAGGCTCAGGAAGCTAGAGGAGGAGGTCAGGAGGCGGGAGGAGAGCCTGGCTAAGCTCAAGCACGAGCTGGAGAGGCTCGAGAGCGCGATAAGCGAGCGCAGGAAGGAGCTGGCCAGACTAGAGGCAGCCGTGAAGGATAGGGAGGAGAGGCTGAGGAGGGAGCTCGAGCCGCTCAAGGAGAGGCTGTACGAGGAGGAGAGAAGGCTGCTGGAGTGGGAGAAGAGGCTCCTCGAGAAGGAGAAGGAGCTCGTGGGCTACCAGAGGACGCTGGCCGTCAAGGAATCTGCTCTAATCGAGCTGAGGGACAGGCTAGAGGCCAAGCGGCTAGAGCTGGAGTCCCGCGAGAGGGACATCGAGACCAAGCTCAGGGAGCTAGAGTACCTCAAGAGGAGGGTCTCTGAGCTTGAGAGCGAGAACGAGGAGCTCAAGAGGAGGCTAGAGGAGGCCGAGAGCGAGCTTCTCTCCTACCGCAAGACG
>QMWL02000077.1 GCA_003661605.2 archaeon | reverse complement strand
TGTTTATCTTAGCACTTGATGGGCTTGAATACAACCTTGTGGTTAAATGGAATTTGAAATACTTGATGCAAAAACGATACGGTTACTTTCACGTAAATAGCAAATATTTTCATAGAAAAGTTAGCGTTCCGTACACACCAGTTATATGGGCAACTTTCATCACAGGAAGAGAGCCTGGGGAGCATGGAGTGCGTGAGAAGTGGACTTACGGTCGCGGATGGGACTTTATAAAAAGGCTACCAATTATAAGGCATATTAAAGGAAAGAGGAGAATTGTGTGGAAACTTGGTATAAAGCCACGTATAGTCAGTCGCAGAGATTTAAGGAGTCCCACACTTTTCGACCTAATCAACCCCTCTGTTGCAGTTAATGTTCCAGCATATAATGACTTAACGGAGTATCACACAAGGCTTGCAAATGCTTTAATGAAAGGATTAGTAGAATTTGAACAAGAAATATGGAATATCCATTGGGAAAGGAGGCGTGCAACACTTTCTGCACTGAAGAAAAAGACATCTTGGAAACTCTTTATGACGTACTTCGATCTAGCGGATCTAGCAGGGCACCTATATTTTGTTCGACAACCGGAGAAACTTCAACATACATATCTTGAACTCAATTCCCTTGCTTGGGAGCTTCGGAAAGTGATTCCGGACAATACGATATTCCTAATAGTCTCAGATCATGGTATGCAGCCGAGCGAAGATGGAGTATCAGGAGAACATTCACCGAGAGCTTTTTGGTCACTAAATGTTGAAGAAAAGTGGGCACCAACAGACTTTACAGATTTCTTTCACAAAATTATAGAATGGACGAAGCAAGATTAGAGGAATTTTTCAACTATTTCAACAAACTGGTTTTTAAAGTGGTCCTCAGAGAAAAGAGGTAGCAGTTGTTGGGCATTCTTCCTAAGTTGCTCACAGAGTGAAGGATTGTTCATTAGTTCGGTTATGAAGGAAGAGGCTTCATTAACCTCTTTGAAAGCGAAACCTCTGAGACCCTGTCTTTCTCCGAGGATGTCAATCCAAGGTCCACCACTTCGGTGAACAACAGGCACGCAGCCTGCTGCTATGGCTTCGATAACAGATATACCGAAGTGTTCGTAGGGCATTGTGTGAAGATATATACGCGTACGCTCTAAGATACGTAACTTTACATCAAAGGGCGCGTTTGTGATTATCTTAATACGATCAAGTACGTTAAGTTTCTTTGCACGGCCAACGATCTGTGATATTACCTTAGAGCTTACAGCGCTGGTAGCACCGATCAGAACGAAGCGCGCTTCTGGACAGTGGGCTGCAATCTCAGGAACCAGGTCAAGACGTTTCTCGGGTGTAAAGCGAGCAACGGTAGTTACAAGATCGCGCTCCTGCGGTCGTTTCGCCGCAGCACCTCTAAACTGGTCTAAGTTAACGGGAGGATACACTATATCTGAGTCCGCTCCAAACAACTCTTTTATTATCAAAGAACTAAATTTAGAATTTGTTAGAATCTTAGTTTTCGCGAAGTATCGGGGAGCAATTAGGCGTTGAATCGCTCTGTAAGGAGATGCATATAGATACCAGAGAAAGCTCTGACTATACTTTGACGCACCGTGCGCAGTTCTTCCGAGTAGGTCTATTATCGGATAATGTACGTATGTTATATCTGCCTTTGTGAATAGAGCATCTCCGTGCATGTTTATAGTAACATCGGCGTTTTTCCGCGCTTTACGGGCCTGCAAAGAAATTAATAGTCTAGAATAGATCCCGAAGATTTTTACTTTAAATGGTAACATCCAGTAAAACCTGTCAGCGTTAATCGTTTCACCGAAAGCTGATTTTAAATAATCTACATCTATTTTATCGACAGTATACATGTGAACGCGGCATCCTCGAGACTTAAGCGCTTTCACAGCTGAGATGCAAAGCCTGGCACCACCACCTGCTGTGTTTAGTGTATGGTGTAGGATCGCTACAGTTGTCAAGTTTTTCTCGATATGTAGTTGAGCATAGAGAAGAATATCAGTAGACCATCGTTTGAGTTAAAGGGACTTAGAATGGGTTCAGAAGCCCTTTCTGGATGAGGCATCAAACCTACAACGTTCCCTTCTAAATTGCAAACACCAGCGATGTTGCTCACGGACCCGTTTGGGTTTGCTTCAGGGGTTGGCTCTCCTCTTTCGTCTACGTAGCGAAAAACTACTTGCTCATTTTCGACGAGTTCCTTTAGGGTTCTGTCGTCAACGAAGAAGCGTCCTTCGTTATGTGCGATCGGTATGTGTAGTACTTGTCCTTTCTGACACTGATTTGAAAACGCGGTTCGTGTTGTTTCCACACGGATACGAACCCACTTGCATATGAACCGCAAATGATCGTTCGGCAAAAGCGATCCTGGTAGTAGCTCTGCTTCGGTGAGTATCTGGAATCCGTTACATATACCCAGTACTGGTTTTCCCTCCTTAGCCATTTCACGAACCTGATCCATCGCTGGACTATGAGCAGCGATAGCTCCTGCGCGTAAGTAGTCGCCGTAGGAGAAGCCACCGGGTAGGATTACAGCATCGTAGCGATCGCCGCGGAAGAGGGTGTGCCATATGAGTTCTGTGTGTACACCGAGTACGCGTGCTAATGCGTGGTATACATCATAGTCGCAGTTGGTACCGGGAAACTGGAGGACGGCTACGCGGATTTCTCCCACACTCTCACCTCAAGGGTGTGAGCTACGGGATTGAAGATGCGTAGTTCGTTGCATGCTCGCTCAACGATTTGCTTAGCCTCTTCAGGCGATGATGCTTCCACGATCATTCGGAGGCTTTTCCCAGACCGTACATCTTTTATCATACCGTAGCCGCCCTTAAGTAGCAAGTCGCGGCGAATGACTTCTGCTTCTGGATCGCGTGCTGCAGGTTTGTAGCGAATTACAGCTTCCACGACGTACTCAGGCATTGTGGCTAAGCATGTGGTTCTGCAGCCATTACATTAAGTTTCTTACCGCACTTCTTATCCGCTCCTGTAGGGTTCGGTATGCGCGGAGAAGGTCGTTAACGCTTCCGCCACGGCGGTATACGTCCTTATCGAGGGATTCTCCTTCAGGTGTCCAGACCCGCATTACGTCACCGCTCAGCTCATCACCGATGCGTAGCTCACCCGCTGGATCCCTCCCGAACTCCAGTTTGAAGTCGACCAGCTGCAGACCCGCGGTGGTGAAGAGTCGCGAAAGATGCGCGTTTACGGCAAGGGTTAGGCTACGGATTTGTTGAAGCTCTTCGCGAGAGGCAAGACCTAACACCGTCACATGATCCTCGTTTACCCACGGGTCGTGGAGCTCATCGCACTTGAGATAGTACTCGATGAGAGGGGTGGTTAAGCGCTGACCTTTTTCGAAAAACCCCGCTAACCTGCGGACTAGACTTCCTGTAGCGATGTTTCGACACACAACTTCAAGGGGAATCATCTCCAACCGCCGCACGAGGAGGGTTCTTTCGTCGTGCTGCTTTATGTAGTGAGTAGGAATGCCCTGTTTGTTCAAGTAGTCAAATAGAACGGCGCTTGTTGCTGCATTGAGGGCAGCTTTTCCAGGGGCTTCGTTGCGGCAAGCTCCGTCTCTTGCGGTGACTACGTTCTTGAAGCGAAGGAGTACTAGGTTGGGGTCGTCGGTTTCGAGTACGAGCTTAGTTTTCCCTTCTCGTAGGACGCGGGTCAATGGGGCTTTGTTCGCTACACCTTACATAAGTTAGCCGTTAGCTACAACATACTTCTATGAAGTTGCGAAAGATCCAACGCCCTCCTACCGTTTGTACGACTTCAGGGTGAAACTGAACACCGTAGCGTTGCAAGGAGGTGTTTGCCATCGCCTCAACCCTACAGTACTTCGAGTGAGCGATCGCCCGAAAGCCTGAGGGTAGCGACTTAACCTCATCGT
>QMWL02000076.1 GCA_003661605.2 archaeon | reverse complement strand
GTAGGTTTCTTCACCACCCTATACTCCGCGAAATATGTTGAAGAAGATGCGGGACGTTACTTTCTCTGGTTCCTATCCTTCCTCGCATCTATGTCCCTTCTTATTGTATGCGACGACCTCCTCTTACTTGTTGCTGCTTGGGAGCTTATTGGTCTCTGCTCCTACGCACTCATTTTCTTCAATTGGTCTAAGCCTCAGGCAGGTACTGCTGCGACGAAAGCCTTACTCCTTACTGAACTCGGAAGCGCTACGCTCCTCGTAGGATTCGTTTACGCAATCGCCTCTACAGGTACTCGCTCCTTGCACACTCTCCTGGAATCAAATCTCCCCTCAATCGTGGTGGGAATTCTTGCATTTACCGTTCTCTTTGCTGCATTCACCAAATCCGCGCAGTTTCCCTTCCACACCTGGCTACCTGACGCTATGATCGCTCCTACACCTGTTAGCGCTTTACTGCATGCTGCCACACTAGTAAAAGCCGGAGTTTATCTCGCACTTCGCTTTCACCCGGTTCTAACCAGCTTTCTCTGGGCGCGGACCCTGCTTGCTCTCGTAGGGGCTTTTACTGCTCTCTCAGCCTCCATATTAATGCTCCGAGAGACCGATCTTAAACGAGTTCTTGCTTACAGCACCATCACACACTTAGCAATTATCTACACTGTTCTCTCTACAAATTCTCCCATAGCCATACCTGCAGCGCTTTTCCACGTGCTCGCACATGGTTTCTTCAAAGCTGCACTATTCCTAGGTGCGGGTCTTGTTGAGCAGATGGCTGGTACGCGAGATTTAACCGCGCTCGGCGGTCTCAGCGTTCATGCTCCAATAACCTCGTTCTGTTTTCTCATTGCTGCACTAGGTGCGGCCGGGGTTCCTCTGACGAGCGGATTTGTAGGAAAGTGGCTTCTCTTCACAGGACTTCTCACGGCTGGCGATCCTTCCATGGTGGTAATCCTACTTGTGCTTCCTGCAAGCACGCTGAGCGCTATCGCGATCCTCCGCGCCTATGGAGCTGTCTTTGCTGGTGAGCCTTCTTTTGAAAAACCGTTTTCTGAGCCTTCTCTGCTCATAGTACCTCAGGCGGGTCTTGCCGCACTAACCCTACTACTTGGACTCGCACCCTCTCTTGTCTACCCTCTCCTCAATCCACCTGAGGAATTCCTCCCCTCCTTCGGAGGCTTCTCGTTTAAGATAGTTGGAATGAGATGGGCAGCTGCCGTATCCCTCCTCCTGATAATCCTGATTCTTGTGATCTCTCTTACTCTTTTACTAGTAATGCCGCAACGGCGTGTTCCGCTTTTCCTAGGGGGACAGCATATTGACGGTAGGGTTACTTCGTCTCCCTTATACCTTACAACCATCGGCAAAAGCGCCTCCTCCTACGTAGCTACTGTTACTAATACAGATCAGGTGTGGAGGGGTCTGCTTCGTTTACTTGTGCAACCTACTGTTGCTTTTGGAGCCTTTGTTTTCTCAGCAGCGATCATCGCTGTTTCGGTTCCTTTACTCTTAACATACCCCTTCCTCGGTCTACTAGTTGTTACCATTGCAACTATCTGTGCTGGCGTTTATGCCACACTCAATCCCTCCCCGAAAAAATTGGCGCTATCCGCTACACTGCTATTGATTCCTCCCCTTATACTATCTAACAACATCACAGTTTCAACGTTGACCTTACTCCTCCTTCTGGTTGGAATCTTCGTCCTTGGCTGGTTAGCCAACCAACCCTCCACTTCCGCAAAGCTGTGGATAGCAGTCTCTCTCCTTGTGTTTTTGTCAACATTCCCGCCCTCCCCTCTTCTATTCTGTTTTGAACCAATCATGATCAGGTACAGCGATCTGAGGCTACTCGTAGGGATGGCTTTCGCACGTTTCTCAGTACTTGCTGCTTTCGCAGAGTACGCACGCCAAATCGCTTATCGTGCACTACCTACTCGCGCTCTTCGAGCAGCACTTCCCGCAATACTGCTTGCAGTAGTGTTTTCAATACCCTATCTGGTGATAGCCCTATGATCGCCTTCGTTATCGTCACAATAGTGGTTGCGGTCCTCTACGGACTGCTACTGGAAGGTATTCACCGAAAGCTAAGAGCGAGGCTTCAGTGGCGACGCGGTCCTCCCATCATTCAGCCCTTTATCGACGTCATAAAGCTGATGGGCAAAGAGGTGATGTACCCTGAAGGCACGAGCTTTCTATTTCTTGCTGCTCCTCTTATGGCGCTTGCTCTTGTGCTTCTCGCTGCTACTCTGATCCCGCTCGGCTCGCTACACCCACTTTCCTTCTCAGGAGACTTGCTTGTGGTTCTGTTTCTACTGTCCGCCCCACCCATTTTTCTACTAATTGGTGGAGCAGCATCCCAGTCTCCATACGGGCAAGTAGGTGCTTCGAGACTGCTTCAGCAGCTAATTGCATTCGAAACCCCGTTCTTTGCTAGTACACTTGTTCCCGCAATTCTCCGTCAAAGCTTCGATCTATCTTCCATCTACGCAACCACTTCTTTATGCCTATCATGGCTTTTGCCGCTGCTGATAGCGGCTACTGCGTACTACTTAGCTGCAATCGCAAAGCTTCTTCAAACTCCGTTTAGCGCACCTCTTGCTGAGGGAGAAATTCTCGAAGGTCCTCTAACCGAGTACAGTGGGTTTCCTCTCGCTCTGTTTAAAGTAGCGCATGCGGTTGAACTCTATGCGGTTGCAGCCCTTTTTAACGTTCTTTTCGTTCCTTTATGTCCCGAACCCGTACTCTACTGTGCAATAGCTTCTGGGCTGGTGCCTCTGTTGTTTACGATCGGAGTTACCCTACTAGAGGTTCTAACTGCTCGACTACGTCCCGATCAAACAGCTTCATGGCTCGTGAAATGGGCGTGGTCGCTAGCACTACTAGCGCTAATGCTCAGCATTATCCTTCGTTTCTCGTCTTAGGCATATAGTTATCAAGAAAGGTCTGCTACTCGGAAGTGTACCCTCTCGTACACGCTGGGTTAGATGCGGTGTGCGGTATGCTAGCGCTAGCCGTTGCCTCTAGGGCTTTGAACGCCTATCGCGCGATTCGAATTCCTCGTATATACCGGCTTGCGGTAAGCTTTGTCCTCCTTTCAGCAGCTTGTTTCTTCAGCTGCATGACCTCTATAATAGCGTCAGCGGGAGGAGAGCTAGCTACACCCTCCTTTCTACTCACATTCTCCTCCCTCCTATCAATGATCGCTTTCCTCTTGCTAGCTGCTTCCTACCTTCCCTCGCGTGAAGTTCCTCCCTTAGCTGTAATGACCCCCCTCCTTCTTGTTAGATATAGTGCTGAAGTCGTAGCCGCGCTAGCCGCATTAGTAGTTACGGTCTCCATAACCCTCGAGTTTCTCGATAAGCGGAGACCCGCTACCGCTGCTTCTCTCACAGCCTTCCTCCTGCTCACAGCGTCGCACACCATTTTCGGTCTCTGCCCTGAGTACCCTCCCCCCTCACCTGTTTTGATAGCGCAAGTGCTTCGCGTAGTTGCCTACACGCTTCTCTTAGTAGCGATCTCCGCACACCGTCGTGGTCTTGGTTAAACATTATCGGTCGCGAATTCGAATATACTTCGAAATACTAGAAACCATACGTCTTGAAGGACGAGCGCCTCCAACACACATCCTCTATCGCGCTAACCTTTCACATGAGCGTCTACAGCGTTACCTGGCTGAGCTTAAACAGGTTGGCGCTATTGAAGAGTTGGTAGAAGATGGACGCCGTTGGTATCGTCTAACCGCAAAAGGCGCTAACCTCCTAGCTGCTCTCCGTCGCGTTATCGAGTTCATGGAAGCACTTGGGCTTCCCTGCTAGCCCTCAGATACCCCAGGGCTGTCTCAATCACTAATCAGAGAGGGTGACTTTCCTCATCGGGCAACTAAACAAAGTGCTGCGTCTAATAGCTCTAACGTCTAGACCAATCGTTCACAACCTCCTTTAATACCC
>QMWL02000075.1 GCA_003661605.2 archaeon | reverse complement strand
GTGTAACTATCAAAGTGCAGCATCGACGCGCTATTAGCCCGATAATTGGCGCCCTTATGGTAGTAGTTGTTGTCGTTGGAGTAATCTCCTTAGTTTTGCTCTACGGGCTTCCTAGATTTCTCGAATGGCGAGAGCTTACCACTCTTCGATCGATTGAAGGCTTTATGATATCTCTCGATGATAACATAAGAACGGTTGCCTCGGAGGGACCTGGCTCAACTCGCGTAATCCAGTTTAACTTTCCCCAGGGCAGTCGCTTTATTGTCGAAGACCCTACTACTGTACGCATAACTCTCTATGGTGGAGGCGCGGGTAATGCCCCACTTACGGTTCCTCCATACGATGTTCCGCCTACGAACACCTCCCCAGTTGTCTACCTGTACCCTACCTCTAGCTACACCACTTACGTACCTCCAGACACGCGATTCTTCCTAAGGGGAGACGAATCTCTCGTCCTTAACCAGTCGGAGATCAGGAGAGAGATCGGCCGAATCGAGGTGTATCGACCATCTAAATCTGCCTTGGTGCATTTCACGCTAATATATCGGGTCGTTGTGCGCAACCTTACTGATACAACCGCTGGAACTCCTTTGCTCTGCATCCTAGTAACGATATACTCACTATCTCCTCTCCCTTACGGTTCCTCCATGTGGGGTAGTGGATATAGCCGTGTAACCGTTACCTGTCTCTCGTTAACAACTACCTACGTCCACACTTTCTCAGGGCAGCCCGCAGGCACGCGCATTCGTCTTACGGTTGAAATGTTTGACCAGGAGATTAATGCCTTCGTTCATACGCTGTCTGAAATGACGGATGTAAAGCTAGTGGTTCAAGCGGTGGAGGTGGGAATTTGCGTCCGGTGAGAAGACGTGCTCAGGCGGTAGTTGAGGCTCACGTGCTATACATCGTATCCACGATAGTGTTCTTTGTTATAGTGCTGCTGTTTGTCAACTGGTTTTTCAATAGAAGCAACGTTGGATCAACCAATCAGATGCTACACCTAATCGCTTCCCGTGTAGCCGACGTTACCAGTAAGGTCTACTCGGTAGGTCTGCAGATAGACCTACCTGGTCACCCCACAACCCCCATCCTCGTTGCTCGCCAGTTCTTCGAGCTACCGCGTTCAGTAGGTCAATCTAGCTACCGCGTATACTACATAGTAGAGGGTGAAGTTCCTGTTGTTGTCGCACAAGTAGGGCATAGTGGTGATATGATCGCTAGGTATCAGATGACGAAGCTTGCGATAGCGGGAGCAGACTTCACGGCTAGTTTTCACGGAGAGATAGCTGGAGGATTCCCTCGCTACTCTGTATCGTGCTACATATCGTACCTCTCTGCTGCTGGTACCTGGGTAAAGAATCTAACACTAGTGCTCGAAACGGTGTAAACGCACTATTGGAACCCTTATAAGCTGGGTAGCCACCTCAAGGTGTCTTGGCTAGTACTGCTGCTGTATCCGCTGTTGAGCGTTATACCTTTGACGTAGCTTCACTCCTATCAACAGGAGCTTACAAAGAGGTATATCCGCTAATCGAACCCTATGCATACGCCGTAATTATAGAGGAGCCCGCTACGAGGAGAATCCGCTACCTTGTGGTGGAGCCCGAGCTGGACGATCAGGAGGAGGAGGCGAAGAAAAGAATTTTCGAATGGCTTCTTGAAAACCTCGACAAAGACCCCCGCGAGTTCGATAGCAAGGAGATGGCGGAGACGTACGTAAGAGAGTGGATCAAAAAAGCTGTACGTAAACTTAGAATACGTTTATCCGAAACATCTCTTGATAAAATCTCTTACTACCTCATCCGAGACATAGTGTATCTCGGTAAGCTGGAACCGCTTATGCGCGATCCTCGAATAGAGGACATTAGCTGCAACGGAGTTGGAATACCCTTCTTCGTTTGGCACAGCAAGTACGAATCAATACCAACGAACATCGTCATCAACGATGAGGAGGAGCTTGACCGCTTCCTGTTCAGACTAGCATTTCTCTGCGACAAACACCTTTCTATCGCGCGCCCCCTCGTTGATGCTGCTCTTCCCGATGGTAGCCGAATACAAATGACCTACGGGAGAGATGTGTCCAAGCGTGGGTCTTCGTTTACCATACGTAAATTCCGCGCCGAACCCTTCTCCATCGTTACCCTTCTCAACTTCGGCACACTCGATCCCTTCATGTCCGCTTTCTTCTGGTTCTGTATCGAACACCGAAAGTCCATTATGATCGCTGGAGCTACTGCGTCTGGAAAAACAACCAGCGTTAACGCACTTGCAAGCTTCTTCAAGCCAGAGCTTAAGATCGTAACGATAGAAGACACTCCAGAGCTTAACTTTATGCATGAAAACTGGGTTCAGTCTGTTGCGAGAACCGGGTACGGGGCCTCTGAGCGTGGTGAGAAAGCTATCGGGGAGATATCCCTATTCGACCTGCTGAAGGCTGCTTTGCGACAGCGCCCTGACTTCATCATAGTCGGAGAGATCCGAGGTGCTGAAGCCTATGCACTATTCCAAGCTTTAGCAACCGGTCACGGTGGCATTACAACGATCCACGCAGACACCATCGAGGGCGTGATCCACCGTCTCACTACACCACCTATGAACATTCCCAAAACCCTCCTCCCCATGATGAACATAGTCGTAATTCAGGCTAGAACTAGATTCCGCGGAAAGAGCGTACGGCGGATGATGCTCACTACAGAAATGGTTGGAATCGACCCCGACTCAGGGGAACTCCTTACCAATGACATATTCCGCTGGAACGCACGCAATGACACTTTCTGGTGGGCTGGCAGAAGCTACCTAATCGAGAGAATCCGACGTGAGTTCGGCTACTCCCGCGACTATGTGGAGCAGGAGATTAAACGACGAGAAACGGTTCTGCGCTGGATGCAAAAAGCACGCATCGATAACTACCGAGAAGTTACGATCATAATTCGCCAGTACTACGCTAACCCCGAGAAAATCCACGAGCGGGCCGTAGCTGGTTTAGCAGCATGAGCGCTAGAACCACGGTAGGTGGTCGACGCATACTCGCTTCTTACCCTCTCCTAGAGCCTCTGGTCCACGTTACGATCGAAGAGGACGTTGAGACAAAAAAGATACGGTACGTGGTACACGAACCTCGTCTGAGTAAGGATGACAGAAGGCTCATGCAGCTAATACTTCAGATTTTGGAGGAAGAACTCATCTTAACCCGGGAAAGTATACCCGAAACAAAGGAGGATGCAGCTAAGCTACTCCATAAAGCCATAAAGGAAATCGTGCAGAAGTATCATCTGCTTAACCTGAAGAAGGAGGAGGATAGGCAACGGTTCGAGCGCATTGCATACTATATAGTGCGGGACCACATCTATCTCGGTCGCATCTACCCACTCTTGCTTGATGAGCGTATAGAGGACATCAGTTGCGCGGGACCCGGGCTACCTATCTACGTCTGGCATGAGGACTACGAGTTCATTCCAACAAATATCGTCTACCGAAGCGACGAGGAACTCGACAGCTTCATTGTACGGCTTGCCTACCTCGCTCGCCGCCAGATCTCCCTCGCGAATCCTCTGCTTGATGCAGCTCTCCCTGATGGAAGCCGCATCCAGCTCTCCTATGGTCGGGAAGTGACAAAGCGAGGTTCTTCGTTTACCATCCGCCGCTCTAGATCAACGCCACTAACGATAGTCAACATCGTCCGCTTGAACACTCTAAGCTCTGAAATGGGCGCCTACGTTTGGTTCCTTCTAGAGCACAAGCGATCCATAATGGTCGCTGGCCCAACTGCCTGCGGGAAAACTACTACGCTCAACTGCTTCACCATGTTCTTCCGCCCTGACATCAAAATAGTGTCAATCGAGGAAACACCAGAGCTCCAGCTTGCTCACGAAAACTGGCTTCAATCCGTTGCTCGCCGAGGGTTTGGAACCGGAGAATCGTTCATCGGCGAAGTGACTCTATTCGACCTACTGAAAGCGGCTATGAGGCAACGGCCTGACTTCATTATAGTCGGAGAGATCCGAGGCGCTGAAGCTTACACATTGTTCCAGGCGATAGCGACTGGTCACGGAGGTATGTGCACAATTCACGCCGACTCCGCCGAGGCAGCAATACACCGCCTCACCTCCCCTCCAATGAACATCCCCCACCCCCTCCTACCTAACATGAACTTACTTTGCGTCCAGATT
>QMWL02000074.1 GCA_003661605.2 archaeon | reverse complement strand
GACCGGTTCTCTACAACCACAGACAAGGGATCCATCGTACCTCCCGCGACAAAGCTGCAGTTCTGGATTCTAACGCTTCGGATAGTAGCACGGCTGCCGAAAGCGTAAGCTAAAATCCCCTCCGACGAAACTATCGCCGAGGAGACGAACCTACAATCCTCTACACGAACTCTGCTAATAGTGCTGTCGCTCCACACGCCTTCAGGTATATCGTACACCGCAGAGAGGCTAATTACAGTTCTTTGGTCGCCTACGTCGAAGTTAAGATCGTAAAAGCGAAGCTGCTGCACCGTTGCTTGATAGTTGAGTCCTTCGACGCTTACGTAGATGAAGTCTGCGTTCGATACCGTGAGATTGTTAACCGTCACACCAGATACAATAGCGTTACTTTGGACAGCCCGTGCGGCTATCGCAACCGAATAACCGTTTACATCAGCTACAGCGCAGTCTTCGATAACGATATTCTCAAGTGACCCACCACCCGAGGCCTGCATCCCAAAGGCACCTATTTGAAGCCCCGCGACCTGATTGCGGACAGTACAGTTGTAAAGTTGAATCTCTTGCATATAGGTACCGGTAGTTATTACGAGGAAACCTGCGTAGATTTGCGGTGCGTCAGCGGAACAATTAACCAGAGTAATGCTATACGAATCAACCACTTCGTAGCTGCATACGTAGCCATTTGACACCGTACAGTTTTGGCAGTAGCATCCATACGATCGCTCTATGTAAATACCGCCATAGCATACGTCCTCAAACCTACAATCCTTAATACGCATAAAGCCTTCTGAACGATACACGAAACAACCTGTCGCCGTCTTCAAGAACCCACCACCCAAAAACACGCAGTTCTGTACGGTAATATGATAGGAGTCGTAGATGTAGAGAGGAATCTGCCCCCGATTAAAAACGCTGTTTTTTACCCTCACACCCGGCGCGCGGTAAAGCAATACCTGACACTCCCCGACACCGTAGATCCAATCAGGTGGATTCGAGTAGATGGTGATGTTTGAAAGCTCACCGTAAGTACCAACATCGTATATGAAGACCCCTACGTAAAGCGCTGTAGGGATATCAGGCCCAAAGCACTCGGAGAAGGTGGTGTTCCTGATATGAATATAGTTGATGGTCCATGCTAAAACTGCAGCAAACCAGTAGTCTCCCCAAGCATCGTACGTGATATTTGAAAACTTGCTATCCTCGACAGTTAGCTCATCCAAGTTGAAGAGTAGAAAACCAGATATAGCAACATCGGCGATAACCGAATTCAGGACCTCAACAGTTCCCTCTCCTCCAAAGTCCTGGTCAAGCACATAGAGCGCGATGTCTCTTATCTTGGTATTTGAAATTCTGATGAAGGTGGGAGAGGATCCGGCAAAGATGGCGTAGCGCTGACTCATTATTACGGAATTTTGGATAGTGATGTTGGTTGGTCCGTATACGCTAACGCCAGTAATGCCGTTGCTTATACTGGCTTCGGTTACAACAACGGTGCTATAATCTACTGCGATAAGGCAGAGTGCATCGGTTTTATCGAAGACCAGTTGTCCAGAGCCGCGTAGATAGTACACCCGCCTATTTAACAGCGGATTGGTGACGTTGGAAATTACGTGGAAGAAGTGATCCGCTTCGCTTCCTAGTACGCCAAAGCCATGCGTACAGGTCAGGGTTACGTTCACCACGGAACAGTAAGCCGAGTAGGCGAGGTAAACTCCCGCCGTACTTACGACCGTACTGCTGTTGAGTGTGAGGTTATCGCAGTAGTAAAACAGTACGCCAAAGCCGGAGCCGTTGAAAAGACAGCTTTCCACACTAGAGTTAGCGCAGGAGTAGGCGTAAAGTCCATATTGGGAGAACCCATATACTTCGCCGGAGAACTGGAGATTGGTAGCCTCTACAGCGAATAAGCCTGTCTCGGAGTTCCTTATGACTCCTGTTATCGTCAAGCCGCTGCAGTTTCCGATTGCAACCCCTACGATGCCGCCGGATAGCTCTCCGTCTGGTATTTGCAGAACCGAGGAGGACACATTGTAGAGGATTAGGGAGCAAGCATTGTCCACGACGATTGTTGCACCGCTAACAGAACGTATGAAGCGAACAGCACATCCTGTTTCAGGATTGTAATTAGTCTCGTCGATTGTGTTGTTGAAGTGCTGCAGGCTCGATCCCATAAGACCGAAGCAGTAGGTGCAGTTCAGCAAGTTATGTTGTACGGTGCACAGCTCACAGGAGTACAGCAGAATCCCTCGCTTACCCTCAAGGTAATTGTTGACTATCGTCACGCGTTTACAATCGTAAAGGTACAGCTCGTGATCGCGGCTGTTTGAGAAGTAGTTATCGGCGATGTAAACATCCTGACATCCTTGCAGAAAGACAGAGGTTATGTACGCTCGAGTACCAGGTCCGTTACAGTTGGTAACGCGCGTGTCAGTTACGCTCAGGTTTGCGACAGAGTAGAAGAGCAATCCTCCAAATACGTAGGCGCTAAATGCTTGCTGGCATGCACTATCCACTGTAAGGTTCTCCGAAGAGATGCATGCGGCGTAGATAGCGTATATACCGCAGTACCATGCATTGCAGATCTGCGAATCCCTGATAGTGAACTTGCTACCGCCGAGCAGCACTACGCCATAAACCGCACCGTCCATGTACGCCCTGGCGATGGTTACGTTTTTGGAGAACACCACATCTAGGCCTGCAGCAACAAAGGGTACGTTCTTTGGTACAATGGTCACGTTTAGGACCCGTATGTCCTCAGAATCCATAACGTATATGCCATCGTCGCTCGCATCACCAACCGAGGAAGCGTTAATCAGGACATTTCTGCAGGTCCTGACGTAAAGCCCCCGCCTACAGGAATCTACGTTTAACCGCTCGATCGTAACCGCGGTTCCGTTGTAAACGCGTACTGCAACTCCGTGGAAGTAGCCATACACATCCGACCAGCCAGAGACCGTTACATTGGATACGAGTAGGTCGAAGACATCGACAGCGTTAACTCCATACTGAATCGATGAGAATCTGGAATCCGCTACAGCCACCGTTCTGCTCGCAGCAACCCTTACGCCCGTGCCCACCCACCGTCTTTCGTAGTCCTGCCGTGGCCGAAAAACGCCTCTGTAGTAGAGGCTGGAGATGTACACGCGGTAGGAGTTGTCTACCTTTACGCCGGTGGTACAGCGGGTTATACTGCAGGAGGTTAAGTTGATGTCGCTGCTGCTACATATGGTAATCCCAGGGTGAACGTACATGCGGTCGATACGAACATCGCGGATCTCTCCGCAAGTCACGTTTTCGAGCAGAATACCAGTACCTAGGTAGTCGTAGTCGGAAGCATCGATAACACAGCTCTCGATTACAAAGCAAGCGGTAGTGTTCGCGATCCATATGGCGGCAGATAACCCGCTTCGAATAGCATCGCTTACGTTGATATGCCATCCACTAATGATGTATGGATCGTCGGGAGTACCGGATCCGCTACGCACTCCGTTCTCTGGCGTGAAGTCGGCGTCGCTTCGGATCACGATCGGTGGACGATATTCGACCTGAAGCGGTTCTGGCGGTAAGTCCTCCCGATAAGTGCTCGCGTTCAGGGTTTCGGACTGAAGTGCGCGTAAAGCCCTAGCCATGTACACGTAATCAAGCAGTCTCCTCGCTAAGCTCATGTTGACAAACAGTAAGCGCTCGCTGTGGAACCCCGCCCCCACTATCCCAGCACCGAGTTCAAAGTTCTCCGCGAGGGGGAGAGGTGCGGCATTCGGTTCTTCCAGCAGTAGCTCCCTATCCAGCAGTTCATGCAACTTGAGAGTAGCGACGGAGTAAGGCACGCGAAGTATGCGATCAGGAGGCCCGTAGGAGCCTGGGCTACCGTACCCAACCCCTTTCTCCCCCGAGGCCTCCGCTGAAACCGTGTAACGCGCTAATGACCCAGTCAGAAGGCTCCATGCCAGCGGATAGACGATCCCCGCGAAAGCAATGAGAAGGAGTAAGATGATATGCGCGATTTTCATCGTACACGCCTAGATGAAGTGATATAAGCTTTCTGAACAACTCCACTAGATTTTGCAGAAGGGAACCGTTGCGCAAACCACTTCGACCCTTTGCTTAACCAAGGGTAACAAACAGCTTCTTGTGCGAAAGCCAGTAGCGCCAACGTGGCCGAAAACGCGCTACGTGCCGTAATCTACACGCGAGTATCTACTGAAGAGCAAAATCCACGCGGTCAGTTAG
>QMWL02000073.1 GCA_003661605.2 archaeon | reverse complement strand
GATTAGTCCAACTGTAAGGCCTGCAGCACCGAGCACGACTCCGAGAATGGCTAGGATCGGTAGGTATGAAGGAATGGATGGCGTAACTTCAGCTTTGTGAACGCTGATGAAGAGTACTTGCTGCCGCGTAGCATATCCTGGTTTTTCCGCTACAACAGTAACCGGAATCGTGCCTTCAAGACCCTCCGTATCGATCTCAGCTACGTAGATACCGTCTCCTGCGTGAGGGGCTTCAAGCTGCGTCGTACCGTAGCGTATGTAGACGTTTGCATCTTCGACGGGAGCGCCTGTTGCATTAACGACAAGTACGCTAATCCGTACGGCTTCACCCTCTGCGGGTGCGGTTGTGTTAGCTGTAGCATGTACTAGCAGGTAATCAACGACGGTAAGCGATAGGGTCTGTGCTGTGGGCTCAAACCCGGCTTTCGAGACTTGGACCGTAACATCGATGCTTCCAAAGAGCTGGTTTGTAGGTAGGTCTGCGGCATAATTCCCGCCCCCTAAATCGGATGCCGCTACTGTAACACCGCTTGCATTGAGAGTAACATCTGCTCCCTCTACTGGGCATCCTCCATAGTCCGTTAGGTATATGCTAGCATGAACGTGCGTCCCGCGTAAAGGCGCGGAGGTATTGAACTGCGTGTAGATACAGAAGCGCCCGACGACTTCTAGTGGTAGAGTAGCCGCTGCGTAGCCCAATTCGCTTAGGGAAGCATGTACACAAACCTCTGTTGCGCCCTGTAAGGTAGTTGTGTCAAGCACGCCTGTGTAAGTAACGTTACCGTCTGCAAGGACGGTTTGCTGCAACGCTACCGATATCGATCCGCAGGTCGCGTATACGCTCGCACCTTCAATCGAATAGCCACGCTCGTCCGTAAAGTTTGCGCGGATCATTACCGTCTCACCCTGCAACACCGTATCTGCAGATAGTGATGCAGTTAGTTGGGGCACTAAGCCCGCAGCCCAGCGAATCGCGTTCCGCAGCAGCCGAGGAAGGTCTGGGTAGTAGTGTTCGACGTTGTTAAATAGATCGTACCAAATGTGTACTACACGTCCCTTATCGGGCGGGTCATATGCAGTAATCGCCATCAGATTGCTATCGTCTTCTCCACGAGCTACTTTCGTAATATACGCACCTTCAGGCTCATTCTGCATCGAATCCTCAAAGTAGCAGGCTAAGTCAGCAGAGGACCATCCAATGTAAGTAAATTGTTCTCCAACAGCATAACCACGTACGATCGGATGCTTCACTACCACGATGGGACGCTTGAGAATCCTGTAGTCCCAGAAGGTACCGATTCCATTGGATCCCGCCGAACTCTCTGGAAGGATTCCCGCATAGCAGAGGAATTCGATAGAAGAGTCAAGTGCAACGATGGCGCCGCCTTTCCTCCAGAAGGACACGATCTCGTCGTTAGCATACTCTTCTGGCACATTATCTACAAGCACCAGTACGTCAATATCCAGGTCGTCGAGCCACCCATAATAGATGTTATCAGACCACAGGACCACTGTGTCTAGAAGTGGGTCGCCTAAACACCAGTTGTACGCAATGTCCCACTGGTTATTCAAAATCCCTGAGACGTAGACAGGCAGCGCATCCGAATCAAGAATAGCAACACGTACAGGCTTTACGCCTCCTCTAACTCCATGGACGACCGGTACTGCGGCCAGTAGTACGCTACTGACCAGGAGCAGCGTCAGCCATAAGATGGCTGTTCGTATCACCACAGCTCGTCGGATGTGTTTAAATATGTTTGATAATCGATGAGATTATGAAAAATAAATGTAAGTTTACCAATAGCAGCAAAAATTTTGAGAATAGGTGTTAGCGCGGTGAACTCCGAGGGTTTGTGCATTTTTTGACATCATATATTCCATAAATAGGAATTTTGAAAAGGAGTTTAAAGCTAATTTTACTTGATTTCCTAAGTACTTATCTAACGGTTATGCAAGCGTGCTGAAGAAAGCGCGTTTTCACAACCCAATCCTACGATAAGCTACTGTACAGAACATGATGTACGCACGATTGCTTCGAATTGCCGAGTCTTCTTGAGCAACTTCTTCGTACATCTAAGGTCTGGAGGGGGAATCGCGTGGAGTATGTGATAAGCCTGGTAGACCTGTGGGTAGTTTTTAGCGGCTTTTTGGAGTAGGGCTTGGTGCGTGGTAGCGTTGAAGTACTGGTGTTGCGCTGCGTATTCGCAGAGTTCGACTAATGCCTCCAGAGCGAAGTGACGGGAGGAGAGAACTGCGAGTTTGAGATCTTTTCGACGAAGGCAACGAAGTGCGGTTGCAAGGGCTCGTCGTACAGCAGGACTCCATAGGTGCCTGGCGCGGTAGATGGTGGTTAGGAGGTCTAGGAGCTTGCGTACGCGTATAGGCTGCTCGGTATGTACGCCCATAATGTAGTCGTAGGTCTTTCTAGCTTCTGATTCAAACGTGGTAAGTGCGTTGTATAGGTCCTTGGGGCGATAGCTTGGAATCGCGTTTGCCTGTAGTATAGCGTGTACGAGAGCGAGGTTTGCAGCATCTCGTAGCGCAACAACGCTCATCCATAGGCGGTTTTCTCGAAGAAGCTCCTCCGCAAGCAGAATGTTCTGTCGTATCCTTTCGCGAACCAGCTGAATCTCTTCGTCATACCACTGCCAACCAGCAGCTACTTGCTTCCATGTGTGAAGCACGCCTGTAGGGTCGTGGATGAGACGCCCGTTTCGTAGAAGGTTTAGCCAGAAACACACACGGCTCCATGTATCCTCTCTTTTACGTAACGTGGGGCTTCCGATCGTTTCCTTCAGATCCTGAAGCGGGTAGCAGAGTACTTCGACGCGTATGTCGCGAAAAACGCGTGCAGTAGAGGAAGGAAGCCGCTCATCGTCGAAAAACACCGCTACATCGAGATCGCTCTCTTCATCGCGTGCGCCAGCTGCGAAGGATCCAAACACGAGAACTCCTACAGCGTCGGCAAACTCTGGCTCGCGAAGCAGCTGCTTTACTAAAGCGTCTACTGCTTCTAAGCGCGCAAGGTTCTTCATATGAGGTGAGGGGCTAGTAGCCTTCGTAGTAGTGCATAGCCCATAGTGCGCGATCGCACTCCTTCATAATGATCTTAAACAGCCTTCCGTAGTAGGGATGGTTGAGGTAGCGGTGGAGAAGCTGTTTGAGCGCAAGCGCTTGATCTCTATATATCTGCGCTCTATCCATATTAACGAAAGTATAAGATACTGCTTTAGGAACACCAAGCAACCGGTCGAGAAACGAGCGCTTTATCTGAACCGTTTTCTCTACAATCAGGTATTCGCGCGTTCTGGGATCAAAGTCGTGCTGAATCACCAGTTGTATGAAGTACGCAGGCGGGTCCTTTAGCGAATCCTTCAGCTGCGGGTTATAGAGCAAGTCGTACACGGTTAGCGCCTCTCCTTCACGCAATCGGTAGATTTTCTGGCTAAGAATCCCGTAGGTTCGCATCTTGAACCTCCGCCGCTTAATGATCAAAACGGTATCTTTCTTCAGAACCCGCCCTCGTTTATCCGGTCGTAGAAATACGACTTCATCCTCCTTTAACGCAAACAGCGTAGCAGCAACCATATACCCCAGCCAAACGTTCTTCTGCTCCAGCTTCTTTACCCGCTCGTAGTCCTTCTCCGGCAGAATGTCTTCAAACACGAAAATCAGCGCAGCAGGAGAAAGCCTTTCCTGAATATCAGGAGGCATCTCCAAAACCTCTGTAGTCTCCTCTACCCCAGCCGCCTCTCCTCCCTCCTCCTCAAGCCGCATACCACACTTCGCACAGAACTTGTCGCTTGGACGTGCCTCTCGCCCACAACGAGGACACACTTTCTTCCGCTTCTTCGGAATTGCAAGCCGCGCTCCACAATATCCACAAAATCGATCACCTGCACGTACTTGCGCACCACACTTCGGACAGTACGGCAACACTACAGTAGCGCTTTCACATATTAAGCCTTGTGTTATAAAACGAAAAATATAGATTTAGCAAGCCTTCAGCACATTCGAGACGATCTCATGTACATCGTATACTTTTTATCTCAGACTTGCAGTTCCTACAGATGCCTACAGTACATGTACCAGAACGGACGAACGGATCCAAGAGGGAAGAGTGTAATACTCCCCCTCCCCGTTACCGTCTCGAAGACCTCTACAGTATAGCCGCCCAATACGCCTCTATAATCGATGCTATGATTCGCGAAATCCATGCTACGCGACGCCGTGAAGCGCGTACTTGACACAGAACCTACTCGCAATTGCGCTGAAAGGCAATCGTAAAGCT
>QMWL02000072.1 GCA_003661605.2 archaeon | reverse complement strand
GTACAACGTTTACGATCTCTCTAATCAGGGGAGCAGATACGAAGGTTAGTTTCATAGCGCGGATTCTCCTGGTTACGCTTTGCGCAATTCGACGCGCAGTCTCGGGGTCCAGTCCTGCCTCGTGCTGTAGTGATGCAACAATGCGCGACTCATCGTATGGCTCAATACGCTTTCTAGAGGTTCTTACTCGTGGGAGAGGTTCCTCTGCCTGTTTACTAGCCTGAGAGGAGTACATGCGATTCTCGCTGGGGGGATGCTAATAAGGCTTTGTTTTCTTCACAATAAACGCTCGCTTATCACATCTCTTTTCAAAGGATGTTTTATGTCTAAATCGTTATACACAATCAGGACACTCGGTCATAACAATCGGGTTTCTTCCTGATAGCTAAACAGCTACTTAGTTGTGGGATAGCGGATTCGCCGTTTGAAGATTTTTCTAATGGGTGATTTGTTAACAGGAACTACCCAATACATATCTCTCTCATAGGTCGCTGTTTCACTCTTGCAGATACGACACTGTGGCATACGACCCAGGAAGTTCTTACTACAGTTCTTACAATAGGATATTGGAACTGCTACTGCTGCGATCCATGGTGTGCAGGGTGAAGACTCGTTAAGAATTACTTTCTCCACCATACGGACACAAGCTTCTGCGTCTCGAGGTAGCGTAGGTACGATAAAGAAGCTAGCGCTTGGCATACGTCTAACAACACTCCATTCGCACATCGCTCGATCTTTTAGAGGAATTGAGAGTTCTGCTGGTATGAAGCTTCCAACAGTATACGCCCCTCTCTCTACTACATCATCACCCAGTTTCCTTCTTATCGCTGCATTGCCGTAGACCTTAGAATCACTATAGTACATGCGTGCTGCAGCCTTTGCGCTTCTTGACACTCCTAAGAGGAACCTCCTACCGAAGGAGCGAATGAAGATTCGAGCAGCTCGTGGAGCCTCCTTGATGATTCTAACCGGATTGGTGGTATTAAGTAGGGCGCTCAGGATCTCGTAAAGACCTATCATTCCCAAAGGTGTTACCGTTTGAGAAGCTTCAGGATCCATACCTAATCGAATAGCTACCTTTCGCTTTACCGCTTTGTCACGGACCTGAAGCTTTTGCTTAAGACCAGCATCTAAAGCACGTATTGCGGTATCTCGTATGTAGTCCTTTGCATCTTCAATAGTATCCCCTGCCTCCGGCTCTAGCCCACAACGCGCCATATTGATTGAAATGAACGTTGTAATCCATAGAATGGGTGATTCTTCCGGAACTGGAACGAGGTACCCCCTACCAGCTACTGTCATCTTCCTATTAGGGTCGAACAAGAGCGTTGGAAGAAAGAAGGATCCCACAACTTCGCTAATTTCTGCTTGTATTCCTTCCCCTCCTACCCTAATTGTTACGCTCGGTACGTTAAGCCCTCCAGATCCAAATAGCTCACTTACTGTAGCCACGAGCTTTGTAGCAAAAGCTCTAGCCCGCCTATCCAAGGGACTTTCCTCTGGTGTATAGATGCTATCTAAGACCATAGTTAGTCTCTTACCGTACTTGCTCGAAAGATGCCTGATGAATATCGGAAGCAGCTCGTCAGCTTTCTCTTCAGCATCCGGTACGCTAGCTGCTGCACGGTCGAAGCCTTCGAGAGTTACGTAGTGTATACCGAAAGCGCTAAGCTCGTCGATCAACGCAGCTACAAACCCGAGAAAATCAGAGAGACGATGCACTTCGTGAGGCGGTGGATAGATCCTTACCCCTCTTCTCTCCACGGTTTGTGTCTCCTCAAGCACTCTGCCTAGATCGACCACGATACCTGCTGGACCAACTACCCACTTGTGTAGTGGTTCTATATCAAGGAGTCCATGCTGATACAGATGCGACAAGTCTCTGGTAAGACCTATCGCGCGATCTCCCGCTTGGCTAGAGTACGGTTCAAGTAAGGTATATTCAGTTAGCACTCGACGGCTTAGTGCTGCTTCCAGCGCATTGTAGTCTCTCAACCTTCTAACCTTGCGACCAACGAGGTACATCGGTGCTCCTACTCTTGTAAAGCTGTGACGATAGCTCTCTAGTCCGTGTTCGAAAAGTTTCGCACACGTGATTTCTCGTATCAACGGAGTTGTTATAATCTCAGGGTCTACCTTTCTGATGATCTCAAGAACCTCTCTACACACGTTCTGCGCTGTCTTCTGATCAATACCCGTCTCCCTCGTTAGAGCACTTATCATCGCATACAGATCGAAGGTTACTGGAGCTAATTTACTGCTCAGGAGAAACTGCTGGAATAGTATATCCGACTCTACTCTTACATGAAGGTCCTTTATAACTGCTACAATGAACCGCCCTAGCTCTGTTAACTGATACGCCCCATCATCCTTTTTGTCAATGATACGAAGCCCACGCAGAACTCGAATATGGTAAGCGAAGTTGCTGCTCTTGTCCTTGTCGAGACCGAGTATGCGCATTAGATCGCTGTACCGCTTAGGACCGCGATCTAGATGGATCAGAATCTGTATACGCATCGGGTCGCGTAACGCTTCAAAAACGTCAGCCACCCGATCCGGACGTTCTGCGATCTCAGCCATGGCGCTTTCTTCGCCCGAGTCTTTTATGCGCCTCTGCTAAATGGTGCGCAGCTAGTGCTGCCAGTAGGGATAGCTCTCCCGCGAGAACGGCAGCTGTTACAACTTCTGCAAACTTCAGTGCATTCGACCCCACCGGATCCCCCCCTCCAGCACAGCCCATAAGCGCTAGTGCTTCCCTAGCTGTTGGTAGCCATGTGCCACCACCAACCGTACCGACTTCGAGTGATGGAAGAGTTACGGATATGTAAAGGTCCCCACCCTCTGTAACCTCTGCATACGTGTATCCTATACTCGATTCAACAACCTGTGCTACATCTTGACCAGTAGCTATGAAGATAGCCGCTATGATGTTAGCAAAATGCGCGTTGAACGATATGGACCCCGCGGTAGCGGATCCTACGTAGTTCTTCCTGACATTAACCTCAACTACTGCTTCGGGCTCTGTTTTGAGAACCTTACTTACAACATCCTTATTCACAACTGCCTCCGCTACTACAGTCTTCCCCCTCCCTCGTATTGCGTTGATATGCGCTGGCTTCTTATCTGTACACACATTTCCACTAAGGCTGATGCAGTGTGCAAAGGGAAGATGCTCTTCGATCACTTTTCGGATCTCATCACAAGCTATGGTAGCCATGTTCATACCCATTGCATCTCCTGTAAAGAACTTGAATCTGAGGAACACGTTATTACCAACGATATAGGGTTCTACATCAAGTAAGCGACCGTGGCGTGTTACCTTGCCAACTGCCTCCTCCAACAATCTCCTGTTAGCTCTAACCCACTGTACTAACTCAACCGCTTGCTCCACGGAGTTTACTCGAAAGAGCGGAGCACGCGTCATCTCATTCCTGAGAACGCGCACTATAGCCCCTCCTGATCTAGTAATGGCTGCGCAGCCTCTGTTTACAGAGGCTACAAGCGCACCCTCAGAACATGCAAGCGGTACAAAGAACAACCCTTTCGCATACTCGCCTTTAACGAGAAGCGGTCCTGCCACACCCATTGGTACATGCGCACTTCCGATAGGATTCTCTATATTCCTCCCATAAAGTTGGTTGAAGTCAAATACAGTTTGTGAAATGTGTGTGAGTCTTACTCCAGTAATTTTCTCGAGAACTGCTCGTCTTAGTGCCGCGCCCTTGTTCTTGTCTCCCTCAACAAACGTATCCAGCTTATGCAGTCCTAAATCTCCTTTGACAATTCTATTTGCCAGGTGGGAGACATCGGCGTTAGCATATTCTTGGGACAAGGCTCGCTCAAGAAACTTCTACCTAAAAGTCTTCAAGACCCTGTCTTTAGAAAAGGTAAAAACCTTCTGGGAGACGGTTCTGAGGGCCGGTGGTCTAGCCTGGTCTAGGATTCGCGGCTCGGGCCCGCGAGGTCCCCGGTTCAAATCCGGGCCGGCCCACCACTACGCTAAAATTGCCTCCTGTTGTTGTGCTCGTGACGAAAATAACGGACGTATTTGCTTATCGCATCAAGCTTCGTTACGCCCGTCGGTTTGCGACAAGTCAAGCCTCAACGCAAGTTGCAGAGAACATTGTCATCGCAGTGGTTTGCGATGATGGAACAGTAGGCTGGGGGGAAGCGTCACCCTTTACGAGAGTTACAGGAGAAACGCTTTCTGACGTCGAACTACTCGTCAGAGACGTTACAAAAGAAATCGTAGAGAACGATATAGAACGTTGGGGTTTGTTGTTGAGGAACATCGTAGCAAAGTATCGTGTTTCTCCCGCAGCGCTCTTTGCGGTTGAAACTGCGCTATTGGATGCGTTTTC
>QMWL02000071.1 GCA_003661605.2 archaeon | reverse complement strand
GGATATACCTTACAGGTAATACGATCGTGGACGCTCTTATAGAAGTAGCTCCTAAAGCAGTAAAATGCTCTGATGAAGTTTGCGCATGATACGATCTATCGGATTTCATTCTATTTTCAATTCATCGGGCAGAGACTGTGGATCGATTAGACAGACTATAGTGAGTTGTTTCAGGTTTGAAACGATTGAGCCGATTAGGCGTACAGCTAGCAATTCCGCTTCATCCTCGAACGCGCAAACGACTCATCGAGTTTGAACTGTGGAATACCTTTGCTAAGATACAAAACCTCAAGATACTACCTCCGTTAGGATACATAGAGTTCTTGGCTCTTTTACTTAGATGTAGATTTGTAATCACCGATTCAGGAGGGATTCAAGAGGAAACAGCAATTCTTAGAATTCCTTGCATCACCTTTAGAAGAAATACGGAACGCCCAGAAACGGTTAGGGAGCAAGTAAACGTATTGGTAGATCACGATCCAGACGTATTGTTCGAAAGAAGTAAGAATCTCTTGCACAAAGATCGACCTCGACCGAGAGTACCGCAGCAGGGGCAGCAGACTCTATACGGTGATGGGCAAGCAGCGATGCGTATAGCAGAGGTTCTAATAGAGAAGGTTGATACGTTAGAGTACCCTTCTCCTTTGTACTTAAAACTCGGGGCTCCGATGCTTAGAATGGAGGAGATAAAGGAGAAAATTCGCTTTAAGAGGTTATTGCTGGATGTAAAAGCAGTGGAGGTATTTGATAACGATGGAAATCCACTACCTGTTTGTGCAAACATAGATAGCGAGATATTACCTGGTTCTCTTGTGAAAGTGATGATAGAGCAGTGAGAAAGAGTTTAATAGGCTAGGCTTATGTAAGTTAGTTGCTGGAGTGGCTTGCAGCTATAGGAATGGGAGCGATATGCGCTTTAATCATTGTTCTGACTTTAGTAAGAGTTAGAAGAGCTTTGCAAGTCAAAAGTCGTCCTTCTCTCGATGAAACACCGCTCCCTCCGCTTGAGAAAGTTGTTCAGCCAACGTACGAGTTTAGTAGCAACCCAGGTCACGAGCTTGATCCGCCGAACGGTGATCCCCCGTTAGTATCACTATCAGCGTTATCAGAGTGGGAACCCCCTGCCAATGCAGAATTCCTTGATCGAAACACCATCGTTGTACGTGGTGACTTAAAGATACCGCCGAGAAGTCGTGTAAGATACGCTATTGTTGTTCGTGGGTCTCTTTACCTTGGAGACGGTTGTCTAGTTCATCGGGGCATCACTATGTATAGGGGGGGTAGAATAGGCGCTGGCTCCATAGTGTTAGGGGATGTTGTGAATAAAGGAGGAGAGCCGCTACGCATTGATAGCGGAGTGTTTGTCCGAGGCGTTGTTACATCTATTGGTCAAGTTCTTGTTGAGGAAGGCGCACGGGTCTTAATTAGACGCCGAGAGCTAACTGCCTAGCACGTAAAACACACGACCATTGCCGGAGTTAGGTATTCCTCCTTCAGTAGCTAGTGTATAATAGTGTAGCCTCGCGGTTTTGGCACGGAACCAGATCTCGGCCCGTCTACCGAAAGCACGCGCTACACTCAGTTGGATTAACGCCCATGTGCATATAAACGCATTGAGTATAAAGTTTATAAATAGTAATGGAAGAAGATCAAGAAGATATGTACGATGGAACCGAATTAGCCCTACTGCGCTCTCGAAGAAGGGTGCGAAGTTCCCTACACTTGCGAAAGCTCCAATGCCGAACAGAATAGCTGCGATTTTTGTTAGAACAAGGCGTTCTCCCAGTACGTAGAGAATACCGCCTAGCACCCATCCAAGGAATAACAGCGCTGGGAATAGGAATATGCACAGAAGGAGAAGCGCGTCTAGCTTTTCCCAAACGGATAGGTGAGGTGTTCGGATTACGGGCCAGAAGTGTTTGAACATGCACTGGAGGTGTCCTATAGCCCAGCGGGTCCGTTGACGCCAGTATTGCTTGTACGTCCGAACAGCTTCCTCGAAAGATTTTGCGAGGGAAGTATAGCGAACCTTCCAGCCACGCTCGATGGCTAGGAAGGTGAGGTCCGTGTCCTCCGCTAAGACATTCGGGTCGAATCCGCCGACTTGTTCAATGAGTTCGCGGCGGAAAGCGCCAACAGTACCTCCATACTGAGGTACGAGGCGTAGCCAGTCTCTAGCTTCTTGATCTACGAAGTATCCGCCTATGCGCTCTATAGCTACGAGACGCGTAAGAAGACTCTCGTCCTCATTTTCAACAACGACAGCTCCTTGAACAACCCCAACTTCAGGGTCTGCGAAGAAGGATACGAGACGTTCAACTACATCACGCTGAGGGTAGTAATCCGCATCGAAAACGATAATGATTTCACCGCGCGCATATGGAAGAGCGCTGTTTAAGGCTCTCTGCTTTCCTCCTCCTGGTCTCAATATGTGCACGACCTTGATAAATTCATACCTGGAAGCGAAACTCTCCATGATCTGAGGCGTCGCATCCGTTGATGCGTGATCAATGGCGATTACCTCGAGACGATCCTTAGGATAGGTAAGTTCAGTCATGCGCTTCAGTATTCTCCCTATAACCGCCTCTTCGTTATGAGCTGGTATTAGAATAGATACAAAGGGTCTGTAATCTGAGGGAGCCATATTGGGGTTAGCCCTTCTTCTTCGGAGTATGGCGAGAGAGAATATAATGTGGCGAACCATGTAGGCAGATACTACTGCGAGAATAGTCGCTAGCGCGATTTTAAGTAGCAGCATGGTGTCGTTTATTCCACTCGTTTTCTACAACATGTTGTAGCATGAAGCTCCACAAAGAGATGGCAAGAAGCACATCAACGATACCGACTGAGAGATAAGCAATAGTGCGATAGACCACGATAGAGGTCCGTGTAACGAGCATCAATAGAAGGAACGCCTTAAAGATCTCAAATAGGAAGACTAGAGCTATTGCCCCGAAAAGAAACCCAAGCTTAAGGGCATTTTTTTGAGATCTAAGAGGCATAATTCCGATGGCTAGAAGGAGAACTAGTGATGCAAATACGTATAGTTGTAGGGTTTCTGCATCAAGAGGTATCTTCATTCCTTCAGCTCTTCCATTCATGACTGCATATACGACCCCGTTCTCCTCGATCAAACAGCGTGCAGCACCAGCGGAAACTAGCCAACTTCCGATAGCGTAGGCAAGCTTGTCCTGGAGTAAAAGGACAAGGGCGGAAATAGCAACAAAGAGAGCAATGCCTAGGGCTAGCCCTAGGCGTGTGAAGTACATGGAGGGGTTTCCGCCCTTGTCCTCCATACCAAGAGACTTTATATGAGCACAAAGATAACCTTTCCCTTGAAAGTCGTCGAGTATCAGTCTAAGCGCATTCTTGCAACCTATCAGCTTCCTATACCAAGGGGCAAGTACGTAGTAACGCCTGAAGAAGCTGTTAGGGCTGCTGAAGAGATCGGTTTACCTGTTGTAGTTAAAGCCCAAGTAGCAATAGCGGGACGAGGTAAAGCGGGTGGAATCGTAAAAGCAAGCACTAGAGACGAGGTGTATAAGGCAGCACAACGGCTAATCGGTAGTACTCTGAAGGGTATACGAGTTCCAGGAGTTCTTGTTGAAGAGTGCTTGCCGATAAAAAGGGAGATTTTCCTCGGGTTTACTATTGATCGAGGGTCCCGTTCGGTTGCGTGTCTCGCGGCTGGTGTAGGAGGTGTGGATATAGAGAGAGCGGTAAGGGAACGTCCCGAGGAGCTGTTTGTAATGCGATTTGAACGTCTTGAGCGCTTTCGCCTCTATCATGGTATCAGAGTAGCTAGGTTCTTGGGATATAGGGGTCCTGCTGCTGTGGAGCTGGGGAAGATTGCTTACAAAATGGCAATCGCGTTCCTGCAATTAGATGCAGAGCTTTTGGAGTCTAACCCCTTAGTTGAAACCACGGATGGACGATTCGTTATGGCAGATGCACGAATAATTGTAGACGACAACGCACTTTTCAGACAAAAAGAAGTAGCTGAGATCGGCGAAGCTCCCGGCGCTGAAACCGAACTTGAACGCCTTGCAAGAGAGCAGGGTCTTAGCTACGTGGACCTCGATGGCTATGTTGGAGTAGTTGGTAATGGAGCGGGGCTTGTAATGGCTACCATAGACTTAGTGCGCGAAGCAGGACTTCCTCCAGCTTGTTTCCTCGATATAGGAGGTGGTGCGTCTAGGGAGCGTGTAGAACGAGGACTTCGCTTAGTCTACTCAAACCCGAGAGTAAAGGCAGTTGTGATGAACATCCTTGGAGGGATAACGCGTTGCACAGAGGTAGCGGAAGGTGTGTTACATGCCCAACAGGATCCCAGTTATAAGCCAACGTTCATACGCTTGCGAGGTACGCTGGAAGAAGAAGGTCGCAAAATTTTGCAAGAAAGAGGGATTAGTGTATTTATGGAGCTAGATGAACT
>QMWL02000070.1 GCA_003661605.2 archaeon | reverse complement strand
TTTAAAACGGTTTACTGGTATTGAGCGGCTTTTTCCCCTTCTTCGGGGTAATAGACGAACTCGCAGAAGGGGTCGTTTTTACCTATACAGAGAGCCTCCTCGCCGCGGTAAGGACGTTTGAAGAGAACTTCAAAGACGCCAGCAAGATGCCCTAACGGGAAGTGGCGTTGAGTGTAGCCGCGACCTGGTTCGGCGAATACAGAGTTAAGAACGCGGATAACGATGCGGTGTCGAGGTTCGAAGTAGATGACGCGAAACACCCCCCAGCCGGATCCAGCGAGGGAGCCGAGGATCTCCGCCATTACAAGCCCAGGATCTGGTCCTATCTGATCGATGACGCGCTGCCCGAATATGCGTCCGGAGCGAAGCCCGGCTTCGTAGAGTGCACCCCATACAGCGGGGCCAAACATATCGCTTCCGATGGTTACTAGCTGCTGGAGCGTACGGTCGCGTAGGAGGAAGATGCGACGCCCTCTGGCGATAAGACAGCCTGCTTCTTGGTCGACAGTTACCAGTTCGCGCATGCGTTGCATTACAAATCGTGCGCGTGCTTCGCTCATAGCTACTCAGAGCGTATCTCGAATACACAAGCTTCCGACCCGTAGTAGGCGCACTCTAGCTCTTCGCAGATGCACGGTACTTGGAAGATCTGCTCAAAGATGCCTGCGAAGTATCCGCGTGTGAAGTCGCAACAGTCGCTGCGGATCCGCCGCGCAATCTCTACCGCAAGCGCATTACGTACAACTACGCGAGCGCGTCGATTTTCGAGGTCTAGTTCAACAAGCTCGTAACGACCCCAGCCAGCGAGCGCATCAACATCAGCGAGTTCCTGAAACCGTTTCCGGGGATCACCGCTTGCTTCGACAGCGAAGCGATGTCCGATAGCATGTCCGAGGTTGTAGAGGAGCGAGCGATAGCCTTCACCGAAAAACTCGCGGAAAACATCGAAGATTGCCGCGAGGCTTTCTTCGCTGAGTATCAGGCAGCGTAGGGGCGAGGGAAATTGTAGTTCTCCTCTCTCAGGGAGAGCGCTCAGAAGAGAGGCTAGTGGAGATTCAGCGAGAGGTTTAGCAGACACCTACCCTATTTCTGTGCAACTCATTTAATTTACGGGTTTGAAACGAGGATGCGGCTCGTAGACGCACACGCTCATCTTGATGACGAAGCATTTCAAACCGATCTTGATCAAGTTGTAAAGCGCGCGAAGCAGAAGAGCGTTATTGCAGTAGTATCTTCAAGTTTGGACTTAGAAGGAGCGAGGCGAACGCTCGCCCTAGCACGCCGCTTTGCTGGGTTTATATTCCCCAGCATTGGCTGGAATCCGACTTCGTTCGAAGAAGAGGAAATGGAGGCAGTGCGCCAACTCATCGGGCGAGAAAGAAGTACCATCGTCGCTGTCGGAGAAGTTGGACTTGACTACTACTGGGTTCGAGATGCAGAGAGACGCAAGCTGCAGGTGAAGCTGTTCCGTGAGTGGATCGATCTCGCGCGAAGCCTTGACCTACCGCTCGTGGTGCATTCGCGAAGTGCGGGAAAGTATGCAATTCAGGTACTTCTTGAGGAGGGATATGATCGCGTACTGCTTCATGCCTTTGATGGTCGTGCGGGATGGGCGCTTCGCGCTATCCAACGAGGTATGTTTGTCTCTATACCTACGTCGGTCGTGCGTAGTCAGCAAAAGCAGCGGTTAGCGAAGCTGCTTCCGATAGAGAACCTTCTGCTTGAAACCGATAGCCCAGTTCTAGCCCCTGTACGGACTGAGCGTAACGAACCCGCTAACCTTGTCGTCGCACTACGTGAAGTTGCACGAATTAAGGGACTTCCTGAGGACCAGGTAGCAGAGATAACAACGGAAAACGCGATTCGCTTCTTCCACTTACCTCTGTAGTGCTACTCTGCGATCACAATCGTAGATGCAAGGATGTCGCCTATACGCTGATGTTTGTCGGTGACTAGGATTACGATAAGCCCGACGATGTAGCAGATAAGACCGTCTATGATTCGTAGGAGGTTGCGGATGAGAGCCGCAGCACCAGTACAAGGCGAGCCATCCTCCATAACGACGCGGATATTCATTAGCCGCTTTCCGATAGTCTGACCGGTAGAGGCTTCTTGGACGAAGAAGTAGAGGAAGCTAATAACGAAGAACAGGAGGTAGGGTAGACCGAAGAGGAGATGGAAACCGGGGAGATCAAGCCCCGTACCAAAAGGAAAGAGGATAAGAAGCGCGAGGATAAGGTAGATCACAGCGATGATGATGCTGTCGATTAGTAGCGCAACAAAGCGGTAGATTACCGATGCGTAGCGGAAGCCGCCAGGACCAGGGACGTGCTCCGTGATAATTTCGGTGGTTGGCTCTTTGATGGATACTGTTGCGATCGTAGGCGTGAGGCGTGCACCGCAGTGAGGGCAGAAGCGTGCCTCCGGCTTAACCTCCTTCCCGCAGGAGGGGCAGTAGCGGGGTTTGGGGCGTAGTTCGTGTCCACAGTTGGAGCAGTAGCGCGCATCTTCTGCAACAGATGCGCCACAGTAAGGACAGTAAGGCACGCTTGCGCTTTTAACTCACTATATAGCAGTATAGGATGAGACACACTACAATTCTGATGATCATAACCTGCTTGCTACCAGGTATTGTATACCTGATGTCGGTAGAAAACAGAGGTCTCGCGCGCTAAGCCCCTGAACGAGCCTCTTCAACCCTTTAACAGGACTGTGGCTATCGGAATTTGGTATTGCGACAGAGCTTCGATACCCTGTGGTTTTAGAGGGAGAGTACCAGATAGAGCTGCGGTTGTTGACCGTGTAGGAAAGTCTTCGGAAATTATCGTTGCTGGCATCGCCTTACCTCCAAAGAGGTAAGTAGTTCAAATGCAAGCAGCTGTCGGCGCTACACTTCTTGTACTCGCTTTACTCACATTTATCGGTGTTCGCTACACAACTCGAAGCAGGAGAAGGTCTCTACGAGTACTCAACCCTATGTAGGAATCTGAAGCCGCTGCTGACGCAGATGCCTCTGAAGCAGCCTACTGCGATTCAGCCAGAACTGCACACCGTAGCGTGCAGTACGGTCTATAGCGTCCAATAGTTCAGTAAGGGAGGCAAAGCGTAGAGGGGGGTTGCGAAGCGCTTGGCGAACCGATTCACGAACATTCCACACGCCTACGGGCATTATGTACTGGGGGTAGATTTCCCGCAGAACGATAGCAGTCGCCTGACGCCTGATTCGTAGAAGATGCTCGCAGACAGCAAGCCGAGCGGCGTAGTAGCAACCCCCTATTCGCGCGTAAGTGGTACGCCCTCGAAACTCCTCATAGTCGCCTACGGCAGCAGTTTTTCGGAAGGGGTTCCAGAAAGAGCCTGGAGCCCATGCTTCAATTAGTTCGTAGCTCCATGCTTCAGGAAGGAGGATAACCATGAAAAGGTTGCCGAGTTGACGACTCGTGTAGAGCAGGTATTCGCTGAGTACGGGTAGGCGTCGTACTTGCTCCATCAGCTTCCGCCCGATAGTGTCGTCGACAGCGGTGATGCTCCATCGAGTAGGGACGAGTCGTCGCCAGCGTGCGGTCCCGAGCATTCCTAGACTGAGAACTCGCTGAATGCGAGAAACAGGTACGCCACGGTGGTAGAGTTCCAGAATAGCGTCCGCAGCCCGCAAATCGGTGTCGTAGTAGACGCGTTCGAGAAAGCGGTCTGCAGGTCCTGGATCAGCGTGAAAAGCACGTAGGGTTGCAGCGGGTCCGAAGGGCTGTGCTTCTTCGCTAAGCTGGATACGAGGACGAGGCGGTTTGCGAAACACCATCTCCACATCTACAGGGCGCGCTGAGAGTGAGAGATCTTGTAGCTGCAGTACAAAGCGGTTGTTGATATCGGTAACTCGTACTTTTCGACGACCATGGTGCATCGCGAGCCGCCACTCTAGTAGTTGATTCCAATCGATGCCAAACCAAGCCTCAGGCAAGTCCATAAGAGAGGTATCACCCCGCCAAGGCGGAGCCAGAGGACCTACGAAAACGGCAGGATAGCCTATTCGTCCCACAAAGACCGTGGGTGGACTTGATCCCTCTAGGCTGTCGCTTACGTGGTATTTGAGATAGAGTCGCGCCATTACAGCAGTTTTCTCAAGAACGGGACAGCGAGCCTTACCGCAGAGCATATGCGCGCCTCGGCATAGGATGCAGCGCGTCATGGAGCTACGCCTGCGTCGCTGCTTCAACACCGTTGGACGTGTTTGCACTCACTAGCTAATTGAGGATTTTGCTTCAGAACCTACGCTACGCCCCCCGGTAGGGCATTGCCTGGGAAAACGCTTCTGAAAGTACGCGAAGCGCCTCCTCAAGAGGTAGGGGGGTGAGAAACTGTACGCCACCTACGTTAGCGCGCCCACCAGCAGTTCGAAGAGGGGGCTTGTGTAGACGCTGGAAGACAGGCGTTAGGTCGATGTTCTGTTTGGTAGCTAGGCGTGCAGCGGATACGCGATTGTCTCCGACGAGAATAGCGATACCGATAGTGTAAAGG
>QMWL02000069.1 GCA_003661605.2 archaeon | reverse complement strand
CGGTGATGTAGCCAATGATAATCGCTTGGGTTCGCTGGTTGTAGATGTCCAGGAAATTGCTGAGGTAGCCGAGAATGATGGGTTCGCGCTGCGGGTCAGCGGTCGATACGTAGACATCGAGACAGGCTTGGTAGCCGCTGCTCATATTCTGGGAAAAGCCTTCAGGAAACACGAGTGCAGCATCGAGCTGTCCTTTCCTAATCTGGTCGATGGTCTCTTCACGCGAACCTAGTACGCGTACGTTGAAGAGGGTCTGATTGTCGGCTTTGGTCTGGTTTAATGCGTAGACAACGAGGGTTGCGTTTACGGGATACTGGTTGATTCCGGGGTCCTCGTAGACGACACCTACCGATATGGTGATGGGATGGCGCTCTGGGATCCAGACCCAGTTGCACATGGCGAGGATGAAGATGGGGAAGGCGATGAGCCAGAAGAGCGCCTCCTTGTGACGAGGAAGAGTGCGGGCTTCTCGCCAAACAAATGCAAAGACGGTGCGGAGTCTCATTCTTCGAGCCGCCGACCAGTAAGCCTTACGAAAACGTCCTCTAGTGTAGGCTCAGCTACGCGTACCTCGCGAATCCGAGCACCAGCTTCAATGAGGCGCTGAGTGGCGGTGGGAAGGATCGCTTCAGGATTGCGAACGTAGATGCGTAGCTCTTCACCGCATACAAGAACCTTGCCCTCCTCAGAAAACTCACGTGCGATATCAATAAGCGGGTCGGAGATTTCGGTAGCGAGGAGGAAAGCGAGAACGGTAGGGGGTCCGTACTGCCGCTTTAGCGCCTCTGGAGTGTCAAGCGCAACGATGCGCCCTTGGTCGATGATCGCAACACGGTCACATAGTGCATCAGCTTCCTCCATGTAGTGGGTGGCGAGGAGGATAGCACGCCCCTCACGCCGTAGTTGGCGAAGCAGATTCCATAGTTCATGGCGTGCATGGGGGTCGAAGCCTACGGTAGGTTCGTCGAGAAGCAGAACATCAGGGTCGTGAACGAGCGCAGCAGCGAGGTTCAAACGACGCTTCATTCCTCCTGAGTACTTCTTAACCAACTGATCACCCCATTCTGCAAGACCGAGAAATTTGAGGACCTCATCAGCCCGTCGACAGGCTTCTGAGCGCGGTATTCCGCGGAGTGCTGCGAAGAAGAGGAGGTTTTCACGCCCCGTCAGGTCCTCGTAAATAAGGAGGTCTTGGGGACAGTACCCGATGTGCTGCTGTGCGCGTACACGCTCTGCTATTACATCGTAACCACCAATTCGAGCGGTTCCTGAAGAAGGAGGTGTAAGCCCCGCGAGGATGCGCATAAGAGTGGTTTTTCCCGCGCCGTTGGGACCAAGAAGCCCGAAGACTTCACCTGCTTCAACAGTAAAGCTAACTCCGCGAAGCGCTTCCACTTCGCCGTACCGCTTTATGAGGTCTTTAACCTCTACTAGAGGCACGGGTAGCCGCTGTAGAATGGATTAAATGATTACGAACGCGGCTTGGTGGAAGGAATGCTTACGAGCGCAGTACGTAGCTCGATAATGCCTGAAAGTCCCCGAAGCGCGTTAACCAAGCGACGCACCCTTTGCACAGAACCTTCAACCACGACTGCCTCTAAGCAGAGATTAGGGGTAAGATGAACGTGCGTTGTGGAGCGAATGAGGGAGAGGTAATCGTGCTGTAGCTTGGTTAACGCTTCTACAGTATGGTGGTCGTAAATGAGGAGAATAACGCCAGCAACATGCCCTCTACCACGTTGCCATCGCTGTTCAGTAAGAAAAACGCGGAGTGCGCGTTCAATAAGCTTGGACCGCGTACGGAGTCCTAATTCGCGGACCGCAGCATCGACTTCCTTCAGTAGGTCTTGAGGGAGCGAAACACCAAACCGAGTGACAGGCATCTCGCCCTGTGCACCGAGGCAATATGCGTGTTTCGCGACAAAATTATGAGCGAATGCACGTAGCGCGACAGCACACCGTGACACAACCTCACTGGTTCGAACGAGCGAAGCGAACCGCGCCAGCGCCACTTCCATTTCCGGGCTTGGTATACGGTCCAGTACGGTCGCGCCGACTAGGCTGGTCGCTAGGCGTTAACCTTTCTCCTTGGGATGCTAAAACATGCAGTTACGACTGTGTATACTGCCAGTTTGGGCGAACAAAACGGCATATCAGCAAACCGGTAAAGGATGCACCGTGGCCGCGCATTCAAGAAGTAGGGCGCGCGCTCCGCCTATACATCGAGCGTTTACAGGTTGAGGCAGACTATGTCACTATATCAGGGTACGGAGAACCTACTCTACACCCGCGTTTTGAAGAAGCGGTTCAGCTTGTTTGTCAAGTCCGCGACGAGCTACTACCGCAAGCCTCCACAGCCATCCTCACTAATGCAAGCCAGCTTCTACGCTCTAGTGTGTTTAACGCTCTCCTCCACATCGATCTCCCTGTTTTGAAGCTTGACGTTCCTTCGGAAGAGCTTTGGCGTGTGATCAATCGCCCTGCTGCGTCGTTACCCTCTTTCGGGGAGCTAACCGTGCGAATGGCTGCGCTTGCGCGTAGGCACGGGGAGGTAGCGCTACAGACATTGGTGTTTGAGAGCACAGTTGCGGATATTCCAACAAACGCATCGAACGCGGTTATCGAGCAGCTTGTCGAAGTCATTCGCCTTATAGATCCGAAGCACGTGCAGATCTACACAGTTGAACGCCCTACCTCCGAGCCTTTTATCCAGCCGCTTCCGAAGGCGCGGCTAGAGGAAATAGCGAACTTCATAAACCAGCGGTTGGGTCAGGTGGCTGCTGCTTATACGTAGGCAAAAGAGTTTATCCGAGTGCAAGACCCCCGCTGTGGGAACCCCGCTCCGTCCTCGCGAGCCAATTCGTATCGAGGGCGATGACCAGCTGGTGGGGGAGCGGGGGGTAGCAACAACGGAGGTAGAAGGACGGGAAGTCTTCGTTATTGAGGGATGGGAGTTGTTGGCGATGCGGAGTCCAGCGATCGAAATCGTTGAAACAACACGGCCGCTGATTGTGCGTCGGTGTAACATCATCGGAAACCGCGCGCAGCCCGGTATCGTGCTTCGGGAGGTGGAGGAGGTGGTTATTGAAAACTGCATGATAGCGCAAGTTTCAGAGGGCGTTGCAGTTATGGATGCCGAACGCGTTGGCATCCACCATTGCCGCATTCTCGATGTACAGGGAAATGGTGTTCATATCGCACGCTCACGTGCTGCGAGCGTTAGCGAGCTACGAGTTGAAAACTGTCAACAGCGCGGCATCTACTTACGAAATGTTCGCCAGATAGCGCTCCGCAACTGTACGCTTCGCCGAAACCAAGAAGGAGTTGTACTCTGGGATGCAGGAGAGACCAGCGTCACACGCTGTCACATCGAAGAATGCGAGTTCGACGGTCTGTTCGTTACTAGCTCAAGCACTATCCTGATAGCGGAAAACCGAGTCGTACGAAGCGAGGGCTTTGGTATTCGAACCTGGGTCTCTGATCGCTTGCGCATCGTGGGAAACGCAATTCGAGGGCATCGGATGGCAGGATTATACCTAAAGCACTGCCGCCTCGCTTCTGTCCGCAGCAACCGTATCGAAGAATGTGGTGTAGCCCTTTGGCTAGATACTGTATGGCGGTCTGAGATCTACAACAACTACTTTGCCTGCCACACCAACTGTCGCATTGACGGCCGCTGCGGCTTCATTGTCTGGGCAACCCCTCGTATACCAGGTCGCAATATCGTCGGTGGCTCCTACCTTGGTGGCAACTACTGGAGCGACTACACCGGACAGGATCGCGACAACGATGGTATTGGAGAAGACCCCTACGTAATTGATCACATTAATGTCGATGAACTACCTCTCGTTGCTCCCACGCTCAAAGAGGAGGCTGGTAAAGAGCCGTAGACGCTGGTAAGTGAGAGGAGAATTAGGGTAGAGTCTGTAGCCCGAGCTTTCGAGCCTGATTGCGAAGCTTCTGATCGAACGTAGCGAGCTTGGCTCTGAGTCTTAGCGCGATGCTGAGGACGAGCTTGTCGTTATAACGGGTGAGTGGAAGGTTTTCGACCGCCATCAGCGCAAGCACCTTCTTCAAGTCAGCATCCGTTACCTGAGCAACGAGGGTTTTGGGATGCAGTAGGTACTCTTCGACTTTGCTCAATGCAATGGAGGGTGCAACGTCCAACGCTCTGAGAACCCAAATGTACTCATGAACTACGATCGTTGGAAGGATCCAGGTCTTAAGCCTATCCAGCAGCTTTTGCGCCTTCTCGTGAAAGAGGCTGTCCGAAAAGGTATCATAAACGAGTACGTTGGTATCGATTACGGCGCTCATTTGAGACAGGAGCTAAGCCCTGCTACGATCAGCTCTTCGATCTCCTCAGGCGTTAACCGTCGCCCGCACCTAAGTACACGTCGCTTTCCAGTTACCTTACGCATCACAATCACACCCCGCTTCTTATCACACACTACTTCAAGAACATCACCTTGCTTTATCCCCAGCGCTTTCCTAACTCCTGCGGGAATAGTAACTTGATAGTTCCTAGTAACTTTCACACGCATACTATGACTT
>QMWL02000068.1 GCA_003661605.2 archaeon | reverse complement strand
GTATGGGACCCGCCCACTTCCCAGATTCGAGAGTGCCGAGGGGCTTCTCGAATAGGACCTTAGTGCCGGGTTTCTTCAGGTTAACGAAGAGAATACGCCCTGCTAGTGCTTGTGCGTAGTCGAGTAATCCAACTCGAACTAAGTCGCCTTCGATGCGCGCCCAGGTAAGACCTTTGAGGCTGATGTACACGTCCTCTGGAAGCGTATATCCCTCTACCTCCAGCATGAACGGGTGCTGCAGCTTGCTGCATTATGAGCGTTTTACCGCTGCAACCGCGTCTTGGATCGCTTCAACGTCACCGGGGCGTAGAAGTGGCGAGTATAGCGCGAGAACATCATCGGGGATGGTGTCTGGTAACTCCTGCTCTCTGCTTCTAAGGTATCCGCTAAGGAACCCTTCGGCGAAAACGCGTGTAGCGTCCGGGCGCTTTACGGCGAAAGCGGTGTATGTTAGGAAGATGAAGATGTCCCAGAGGGGGTTAGAGAGGGGAGTTGCCTGTTCGAGATCGACCACGAAGAGAGACCCGGTAGGCTGAAAGATGAAGTTCTTGGGCGTTGCGTCAACGAGTTCTATTTGATGATGGTGGAATTCCGCCATCAACTTGCCAGCTTGCTGAAACATCTCAGTAACGTCGCTAGGATTAAGGCGATGGCGAACGGCTAGCTCCTGAACGTTTTGACCCTCAATGAAGGATTCGAAGAGAAGGTTACGATACCAGTCTACCATTAGAACGCGGGGAACGGGAAGACCGCAGTCTTGAGCCTTCAAAAGGTTCCGATACTCGTTAGCAAGCCGTAACCGTCCACGAGTTACCCAGCGTCGGATTCCTAGTGTCCAAAAGGAGAGAGGTGGCCATTTCCAGCCTGCCCAGTCGCGAAAGATCTTGGCAACAAAGGCGCCATTAGGAGTTTCAACGACAAAGACTGCGTTCAGGATCCCAGGGATTTCACGCATCTTTACTTCTTCGGGTTTGCAGCTGAAGTGCTCAGCAGCATAGTCGCGTAAAGTTCTGGTAGCTGACATGGTAACAAAACCCTTGGAGGTTCTGTACAGAACGTAACGCCATGGGTCGGGACCCGTAGTCCGTTTTCCGGTCAGTAATCGGGTAGGCAGCTCCAGTAGGTAGCGAAGGACATCAGGGCTAACGCCTTCGAGGAGCGTAGATGCGAGCGCTCCTACACCGGTAGTTCTGTCGATCGATGTAGTGCGGTTGGCGAGTAGCTGACGTAGATACCCTTCGGTAACGCGGTAGTAGTGCACTCCCTCAAAGGTTATGCGTTGCAACAAGCCTTGCTCGACGGCTTTCTGAAGAGCGTTGTAAAACGGTGCACAAACTTTTCTGAAGACATTAGTATCGCTAAGGTAGTGAGCGAGGCGGGCGACAACAGGATGTGTGTATCGAAGTTTGTTGATTATAAGAAGGGGGAAGAATGGAGTATCGAGCAAAAGTTCTGCTGCAGCTTCCTGAAATGAAGCGGCTATCGTTTTGAGCGCATCGCCAACGATAGAGAAGGCAAGTGTTTGACGTAGTTCATCGAGCAGGCGCTCGCCGAGGAGAGGGGTGAAGTGTAGGAGCCTTGAGGCAAAAACCCACCCGAGAGTCTTTTTCTCGATATCACGACGAATGATGTCGTCGCGGACGAAGAGCGCGAGGCACCGTTTGCCTCTTAGGTGAACAAATCGAACGGTGAAGGGGGTTGTTGTTTCGGGAGGAGTAACTGCTAGGAAGGGTAGTCTAGGATTATAGGGTAGATAAGCTACTGCTATTGCACCGTGGAAGGAGTGGAGGTCGATTTTGGAGAAAAGAGGGGGGAGGCTAGCTTTCAGCGGTTACGCCTGTAAGGCTAGCAATGAACTTGAGGAGTTCTTCGATATCTTTCTTCTCAGATTCTACACGCGCACGTGTTCGATTGAGGTTATCGATCAGTACAGCATAAGCCTCCTCAGGAATCTTACCTGTTACCTTGCGTACTTCAAGGTCAGCTACATAGAGTTCAAGTGTTCGAAGGTTTTCATCGAGTTCTTCGAGGCGGCTACGAAGTGCTATCTCAAACTCCCTAATCTTACTAGCATACTCGTCGTGCTTTGATTTGTACTCTCGGAGAAGCTCATCGTAAACACGCTGGCTGATCTCACCGCTTTGAATTAACTGGTCAAGAGCCATGATTCGATCACGGTACCGTTTGAACTCTCGTAAGACACGCTCTAGTTCTATTCGCCACAGGGGATGGAGAAAGGCGGTGTCTCCTTCGAAGTGGAAGTGCTCCTCTCTGTAGTGCTTGACGATACCGTCACCGTGTTCAACAGCAACCTTGTGCTTGTCCTCTTCGTGAACAGGAGGGTGAACGCAGATGACATGTCCTGCGTGTCGACCGTAGATATCCTGAATAGGTTTGTTTATGATACGCCTGAATAGCTCGCTAATACGAGCCATCGCAGCCTGTTCTGGTTCTCTTTTAAGCTGTTTCTAAATAGTGTAGGATGCTGTTCCCCTTTGGGGCTGCTGTACGCCTACTGGAGGAGGGGTTGCTATTGGTGGGGGTACGGCAAGCTCTCGCGCAATGAGAACAGCTTCTACGATGGAGGTGGTGGTAGCGGCATGAAGGATGGGGGGTGGGACTGGTTTACGCTCTTGATGCGCGCGACGGATCTTGTCAAGCTCTTCTTTGCTTCCGCGTACCAGTATGATGCCCTTTATGGAAATCTGAGCTACGCTTGGAACGTATACGAATTGAGCGATAAACGGAATATCAATTGCGGTCTCGCTTCGTTCTCTTATTGCAAGAATGTTGAGATTAGTGTTGATGTGGATGCGAGGAGGAAGACGCTCCTCAGGACCAATTAACCGTTCCCCAGACACAGATGTAATGACCACGCGGATTTCCATTACAACGAGTATTTCTAACTGAGCTTATAAGTAGCTGGTAGGCTCGTGCGCAGTTTGGCTAGTGAAGAGCTGGTGGTCAAGTGTGTGAACGTTAGGAAGGTGTACATGCTGGGTAAGGTTGCTGTTGAAGCCCTTCGGGGAGTTAACATGGAAGTCAGATATGGTGAGTTTATCGCGATAATGGGTCCTTCGGGCTCTGGAAAGACGACTCTTCTGAACATCATTGGTACGTTAGATCGGCCCACCACAGGTAAAGTGTACATCGACGGTCAAGACATAACACCACTTAGCGACCGAGAGCTAACGGAGCTTCGTAGAAGGAAGATAGGGTTTGTCTTTCAGTTCTACAACCTTATTCCAACCCTGACTGCTCTTGAGAATGTTGAGCTACCGATGCAGATAGCGGGGGTTAACTTTAGGGAGGCAAGAGAGCGCGCGATGAAGCTGCTAGAGATCGTTGGGCTAAAGGAGAGAATGCATCACCGACCCGACGAGCTGAGTGGTGGTGAACAACAGCGAGTAGCGATTGCGCGTGCGTTGGCAAACCGACCGTCGATAATCTTAGCAGACGAGCCTACAGGCGATCTGGATTCTAAGACGGGGATGGAGATCATTGAGCTACTCTATCGGCTTTCGAGAGAGGAGCATGTAACGGTAATTGTTGCTACACACGATCCGATGGTGGCAAACTTTGCGGATCGAATCCTCCTTCTCAAAGATGGTGTGATAAAGGGGGAGAAGCGTCCGAAGCGGTGATCGGGATCCTCAAACTAGTAGTACGTAATTTACGGCGTGCAAAGCTTCGGAATACACTGCTAGCACTTTGCATAATGGTTGGTGTCGGGTTAACGATTGCGGTCAATGTATCGTTCGATAACGCTCTGAACGCGTTCTGCGACATTCTCTACAAGAGCTTCGGGGCTGCGGATGTCGTAATCACGAGGAGCGATATGCAGCCAGTACCGGAGGCATTAGTTGATCAGGTGTCAAAGGCTCCGCATGTTAAGTGGGCTGCTGGGCGTATTGCACAGCCCATCGAGATATTCTTGCCTAATGGAAGTAGGTACCCAGACATCGGTCTGCTACAGGGTTACGATGTTGAAACCGATCCGGACTACAGGGACCCCGCCTTCTTCTGTATCGATGGAGCGCGGGATTTAGGTCCTAGAGAGGCGGTTGTAGCAAACACGGTATGGAATCGTCTTGGCGCGGTTATCCAGGTGAGGCAGCCGTGGCGGCGTAAAGCTCCTCTGATTAACCTGACTATTGTAGGCATCCTCGAGCTTTCTGAAGCAGAGTCGTTTTACATGAGTGGAGCGGTTATTGTAGACCTAGACTACGCGCAGGAGGTTTTAGACTACGGTGAGAGCGTTGATTACATTGCAATTCGCGTTGACGATGTTCGTAACATTAACGCGGTAGTAGAGTGGCTTAGAGAGCGGCTTGGTGATGAGTATGAGGTTACGAACACGCGGGAAGCGATTCAGCAGCGCCTTCAGGTCGCGATCGCTGCGTTTCGCTTCGCTCTCAACACGCTTTCTATCGCTACCCTCGCCGTAAGCGCGGTTCTTGTTTTCGCATCAATTCACCTTAGCGTAAAGAGAAGAACCATGGAGATAGGCATCCTTCGTTCAATAGGTGCTTCACGAAGCACGATAGCAGGGCTGTTTCTCGGTGAAGCGGTCCTTGTAGGTCTTATTGGATCTCTTCTGGGTCTACCTTTCGCC
>QMWL02000067.1 GCA_003661605.2 archaeon | reverse complement strand
GTAGTACATGGACCCACCCCCCGCCACCTCCGCCGCTTCTTACTCCGCCTCGCTCACCACCTTCGAAACTTCTGTAACATCGATGTAGGCGATGTTGACGGCTTCGCCATCGGAAGCCTCGTTCCGATCAGCCGCGACCTTGTTCGTGTTGCTACCCTAATTCGCTCCCTTCGGCAAATGATCCCGGAAGATAAGCCGCTTCACATCTTTGGTGTTACTGGTCCCTATACCTTACCACTACTCGTTTGGGCGGGTGCTGATACGATGGATGCAAAGACCTTCATCATAGCTGCTGCTAAGCGGCTCTACTACCTCCCCCTTAGCGCTCAGCAACAAGGACTTCGCCCCTTCTCTCGCCTACCTATCGCCTACCTCCAGCCCCGCTATCATCCCGCTGATCTTTGCAGCTGCCCTATCTGCCAGGACGTAGAGGGCTTTCACATACTGCGTACGCGGATTAAGCTTGCCACGCTGCATAACCTCTACGTACTTCAGGAGCGGTTGCAGCAATCCGTTGAGTTAGCGGAGCGCGGTGAGCTTACTGAGTGGCTGCTGAAGCAACGAGGCTTTCGAACTGCTGTGCGAAAAGCGTCAGCTTCATAAGGGAGTTTTTACTCGCGCTCGTGCAAGGTTCCCGCCGCTCTCGTGCGCCGTTTACTGTTGATGAGAGGTTTCCCCGTCGTTGGGGGTCGATGGACCCGGCGGAGCGCCTTGCCTATGCGCTTGCGGCGCTTTCGAAGCTGAAGAAGAAGGCGCCTTATCCGATGAACGAGTTGGTGCAGTACGCAATCAAAGCCTGCGCAAATCTGGTTCGTTTTGAGGAACGGGTGGAGGCGCAAGCACGATGGCGTGCGCTTGTTCGGGTACGTAGGGAGTTAGCGGGGCGTCGTGTTTCTGCACGAACTCGACAACGTTTGTTTAAGCGCTTCTACAAGGAGGAACGTACTGCTGCGGTTGCACGGCTTGGTCGAGCAACTCGCAACTACGTACGTAAAGCTATCACGCATATGGCTCGCTACTTTCACCTCCTTAGCGTCTACTCTCTGGAGGGTGTGGATGTTGCAGACTTTGTCCGCGTCGAAGTTATTTCAACCACTACGGGAGCTGCCTACCGGGTACGCATCTACGATACTGTACGCGCACGACGCGGCCTCCTCCCACGGTCTGTTCTCCAGTACAGCGATCCCGTTGCTGCAACCGATCTACGCGTTCTTGCAGTTTGGTCGCAGCGTCTTCGAATACTTCCCCTCAAACACTCTGATAGCAGTCTGATTATTTTTGCGGGCCTTCTCCGCTACCCTGGTTTTCGGAACGGGCTGTTCGTACTTCGCCAGCTTCAGCGCAAACAGAAGGAGTGGGTGCGGTTTACCGACATCTACCGCCGCATCCCCCATCGCAATCCGATGAGCATGAAAGCTGCGTTCGACTTTCTCAGAGATTCTGAGCTTGGACAACGGATTCTCGCATGGGGACCTCGTAACTCCTACAAGGTTAACGAAGAGGAGGTTGCACGCCTCGAACGGGAGATCGTTGTTCGAGCAGTTGCTGACTGGATTCGACTCTGGGCTAGCATCCACGGAATCGACCCCGACAGCCCAAGCGTACCTGTACGTGTACGCGTCGGTGACCTCCGTCGCTTCATCACAGAACTCTTCCCAATTAGCCAAGCCTCGATCGACACCATGCTTGACCGAGCGCTTCGGGTACTCGATGTTTACGACTTCGAGGCTGAAACCACACCCACTGCGCTAATTGCCGCACACCCCTATCGCTCACACCTCGTGAACATAGCTCCTGAAGTTCCCGACCTGTATAGCGGGCTGTTTAACGACCGCTGGCGAACGATCGCTGTTTTCCGCCACGCTATCCCCAACCTCTGGAAGGATTCTCAGCTTGACGTAGTGCGCATCGACGAAGGAACGCGCGTTACTCTGAGCGGTTAGCGGCTCAGGAATTCGCGGCTCTCTACACGCGTTCTTCGGCTCCCGAGTTCGTCTTCATAGCCGCCTACGCGCTTACGTCTCTACTCTTAGCTATTCTGCCATCGAGCGCTTTTCTATACTCTCGTGAAGCACGGGGATGCACTTACCTGTTCGCGACTACACACTTTCTCCAACCACCTCCATCACCGACCTACTTGCTGCATGGCGGCACTCCGGCGGCTTTACCGCTCGTCTCGTCGCCGAGGCTGCTGACATCCTCCGTGCGATGGTTGCAGACGCTGAGTGTACGCGTTTTCTAGCGTTTCCTGCGTGCATCGTGGCTACGGGACTGCGTGGAGTTCTTCGTCAGCTCGTTGAACGCCGCGTTTTTCACTGTCTTGTAACTACCTGCGGTACTCTCGACCACGATATCGCGCGCAGCTTTGCCGACTACTTCGCTGGCAGTTTTTTTGCCGACGACATTCAGCTTCGTAAAGAGGGCGTACACCGGCTCGGCAACATCTTCATACCCCTCCAGAACTACGGTCCTCTCATCGAGCAAAAGATGCGCGAGCTTCTCTGCGACACTACTGGGGTGTTTGCCCCTCACGAACTCTGGTGGCGCATCGGCGAACAACTGCCTCCAACCAGCATCCTCCACTGGACAGCGCGCTACCGCATTCCTGTCATCGTTCCCGCACCCTACGATGGCGCGGTAGGGTATCAGGTTTGGCAGCTTCAACAAACTCAGCATCTCCAGATAGACCCTAAGAAGGACGAGGACCTCATCAACGACCTCGTGTGGGAGGCGAAGCACCTCGGCGCTCTCATTATTGGAGGCGGAGTTGCAAAACATCACGTCATTTGGTGGAGCCAGTTTCGCGGCGGCTTAGACTACGCTATCTATATCACCACTGCTACCGAGTACGACGGCAGTTTGTCAGGTGCACGCACTCACGAAGCCATTTCTTGGGGAAAGGTTCGCGCAACCGCGCGCCACATCACAGTACCTGGAGAAGCTACGCTCATCTTACCCCTTCTTGCTGCAAGCGTACTCTAGCCGACCTTCTCGCGTAGCACACGCAATAGCTTTGAAAGCTGGAGTTTAGGATGGTGTGGAGCTACTCGTGGTGCCTGAAGAGAACCTTCAACAGCTTTTGGATCCACTAGAGGTTGTTGAAGCCGTGGAGATGGCGTTTCGAGAAAAGGGCTTGGGTCGTGTACAGATGCCACCTAAAACGTACCTGTTTTTCGCTAAGTATAACGGCGATCTGCGTGTTATGCCTGCTTATCTGGAGCTACGGGACGTAGCAGGAGTCAAGTTAGTTAACGTACATCCGGACAACCCGGAGCGCTTCGGCATTCCCACCGTTAACGCCGTTATTGTTCTCTTCGACCCTCGAAACGGTCTGCCTTTCGCACTTCTTGGTGGAACTTGGATTACCGCGATGCGGACCGGTGCTGCAGGCGCTGTAGCAGCCAAGTACTTAGCGCGTCGCGACGCGCAAGTGCTGGCGTTGATAGGTGCGGGTGTACAGGCGCGAACTCAGCTTGCTTGTATGGTGCTTGTGCGACGAATTACAGAGGTTCGGGTGTGGAGTCGACGCGCTGCTACGCGCCGCCGCTTCATCGAGGAGATGGCGAAAGCGTACCCTGATATCAAGTTCGTAGACTGCGAAACTGTAGAGGAAGCGCTGTTTGGCGCTGATATCATTACTACAACAACTCCAAGCACTCGCCCCTTAGTGCGGTCCGAATGGGTTGATCGTGGGGTGCATATTAACGCGATTGGAGCAGATGCGCCAGGTAAGCAGGAGCTAGACCCTATGATCTTGAAGCGTGCCGATAAGCTTGTGGTAGACGACTTCGAGCAAGCTAGCCACTCAGGTGAGATAAACGTCCCGTTAAACCGCGGTCTTCTCTCTCCTCGCGACATTTACGGCGAGTTAGGTGAAATCGTCGCTGGTCGAAAGCCTGGACGCGAACACCCCAACGAACTCACAATCTTCGACTCCACCGGACTCGCTATTCAGGACGTTGCTACCGCTTGTATCGCGTATCGAAAAGCTCGCAGACTCGGTATCGGACTTCGAATCTCCATCTAGCGTGTAAAACGTCATAAGCAACCTTGCACAGTACTTCTGCGGGATGACGAACCTGTTACCCTCCTGAGTGGTGACGATCAAGAGACGAGCCGACCGCCTCCCCCCACCTATGCACGTGCTTTACACGCGCGTACTTTTGTGCAAGACGCGCTAGCTGTCCATCCGCTGTAAACAGAACCGCGTTCTCTACGATAGCTGCTGCAATGTAGAGCGCATCGTATATGGGGATCTTCTCCTGTACGGCGATAGTGAACGCTCGTTCTGCCACCGTCGCGCAGGGAACTACGTAGAGGTGCTTGTAGATTGCAAGCAGGTCTGCAGCTGCTCGTTGTGCCTCGTGTAACGGTATTTCGTTTAGAAGAACCGCCTGTTTCCAGACTGCGTTAAGGCTCTCTGCTAGCGCAAGTTCAATGGTAGAAAGCCGCGCTCCCTGTACTACTGCTTCATTCACTAAAGCACGCACTGCCTCTGATCCTGGCTCGTTTAGAACTAGCTTTACGAGAACGCTAGCGTCTAGTACCGCCCTCACCCTACCTTCGCTGCCGATCCTCACGTATTAGCTCTACAGAATCGTGCTGCGATCGCCGCCGCCGCGCCCGCCGACCCACTT
>QMWL02000066.1 GCA_003661605.2 archaeon | reverse complement strand
GCTTCTTCAGGAGTGCTATATACGGGGATTCCTCTCTCCTCCATCAAACGTGCGTGTTTCGCTGCGTGTTCGCCTCCTGGGGTGCAAGCAATGAGGGGTTTAGTGAACTCACGGTTCATTGCGTCCAGCATCTCAACGGCACGAGGGGCATCTAGTGCAGGGCTTTGGAAGAGGAATATCACGAGAACAGCATCAACTTGCGGATCCTGCATTACCGCGCGAATTGCTGCATCATACCGTTCTACGGGGGCGTCTCCGATAACATCAACCGGGTTTCGCCATGAGGCATGCGGCGGGAGTTTCTGTTGTAGGATGCGCTGAGTCTCGGGCGATAGGTCTGCCATCTTGAGTCCGAGCGCTTCTACGGCGTCCGTGGCTATGACGCCAGCTCCTCCACCGTTTGTAACGATGGCGATGCGATCGCCTGGTGCTGGTGGCTGCAAGGAAAGCGCCTTTGCTTTCGCGAACAGGTCTTCAAGAGTGCGGGCTCTGATAATTCCAGACCTCTGGAAGGCAGCATCGTAAATGCGATCCTCGCCAGCTAAGGAACCAGTGTGGGAGGTTACAGCGGCAGCGCCGCGGGGTGTGCGGCCAGCCTTTAGAGCGATAATCGGTTTCTTGCGAGCTGCACGTCGCGCGGCTTCTACGAAGCGAGGGCCGTTTCGAACTCCTTCAATGTACATGCATATGACTCGGGTTTGCGGGTCTTCCGCAAGGTATTCGACAAGATCTGCTTCGTCAACATCGGCTGCGTTCCCGTAGCTTACGAACTTGCTCATACCTAGCCCCACTAGGCTAAACCAGTCTAGGATTGCAGCACCTAGTGCGCCAGATTGGCTGATGAAAGCTATGCTACCGGGCTTAGGCTTTCCTTGTCTATCGGAGGGGTTGAAGATCGTATCGAGACGATTGTGCGCGTTGTAGACGCCGAGGCAGTTAGGACCTATGATGCGGATGCCAGCTTTTCTAGCGATAGAAACCACTTCCTGCTCAAGCCTGCGACCCTCTTCCCCTGTCTCACTAAATCCTGCAGAAATTATGATTGCGGCCTTCACGCCTTTTGCTGCACAATCACGAAGTACGTTGGGTACAACACGTGCGGGAACTACGATTACCGCTAGCTCTACTTCGTCGGGAATGTCGGTAACTCGCCTAAAAACAGGGTGTCCGAAGACGGTGTCCCCTCGGATGTTAACTGCATAAACGCGTCCTTTGTAGCCGCCAAAGAGCAGGTTTTCCATCAGAGCGCGGCCAAGTGTGCCGGGTTTCTCGGAGCCACCTACAACAGCAATCGATTTTGCGTTAAATACCGCATCTAGGCTCACGGTGGGTTTGCTCACAAAGAGGATTTAACGAATAGGTTAGATAGGCATAATGTTAAGGAGTGGCTGAGAGAGGTCGGGTTTGGCAGAAGTCCTCTCACCCGAAGCTCTTGCGTTTTTGGTTGCAGGGGGGATTATAGTGCTAGGGTTTCTCGGCGCGTGGTTCTCACGACGAACGCGCATCCCTGACGTCATCTTTATGATGTTGTTCGGCGTCTTGCTGGGCCCTGTTACGCATTTAATAAACCCAGAGACTCTAATGCCGATAGCGCCTTACTTTGCTACTCTTGCTCTCATAATCATTCTCTTTGACGGCGGTCTTAACCTGAACGTTCAGGAGGCTCTCCGAAGAGCACCTCGCGCACTTGCATTAGCGATCATCGGCTTCCTACTGAGTACAGCGGGGATTGCAGTTTTTTGCAAGTACGTGCTAGGTTGGCGGTGGGCGCTGAGTCTCATCCTAGGAAGCATGCTTGGTGGGAGTTCGTCGATTGTAATTCTTGGAATCACTAAGGAGATTCATCTACCAGAGCGGATCCGCATACTAGTATCACTAGAGTCGATGCTAACCGATATCCTCTGTGTGGTGGGGGTGTTCATGGTTCTCGACACAGTGTTTGCTCAAGAAGTACATGCGCGTACAGCTCAGGAAATCCTGCAGATCTTGGTAGGTCGAGCTACGATCAGCTTGCTCCTTGGACTTGCTATCGGGGTTCTTTGGATTCTTGCTCTACAGGGACCGTTACACGATAAGCCCTACTCATACATGATGACACTAGCTGTCGCGTTTCTCCTCTATGCAATAACGGAGGCTCTTGGCGGGTTTGGAGGTGCTGCTATCGTTTTACTGGGGCTAGTGCTTGGTAACGGAGCGTACTTTCTCAGGTGGATAGGGCGGTCGACACGCTATGGTCTAGGGGAGGAGATGAAGAAGTTCCACGATGAGATCTCGTTTCTCATCAGATCTTACTTCTACGTGTTTATGGGACTGATTTTAAGTGCGGACTGCATTATGTGGCCGCTTCATGTTGGAGGAATTCCCGTACCCTGTGTGCTGATAACTCTCGTGATTGCGGTTATCATTATGGGGGCAAGGTTCGTAACGGTGGAAGTCGCGCTTCTGCAAGCAAAGGGCAGACCGTTCCGCATCTGGCAACGACCTTTAGCAGAGCGCATGTTCGTGTTCTCTATGATGCCGCGAGGGCTAGCAGCTATTGTTCTCGCTGTAATCATTTCGAGCGAGCTGGGAATTCAGTATCAGCAGGCGCTTCTCTTCCCCACAATTGCGTCGCTGATCGTTGTGTTCACCAGCTTGGTTGCTACACTTGGGGTAGGAGCCTATGCGCCAAAGCTACCCTACGTGGTAGAGTCAGGTAAGCCGGATACGTACCATACGGTCGAGAGCTTTACTCACTATCGAGGCTATCGGTAGCGCGTTCTCAGCTTGTTCGATGCTTTCTTCCTGTGCGCGTGTTGTAGGACGTGGAGGAGTAGCGGGGCAGGGAGCTGTGACTCTTTCAGAGATTTCCAGCGTGCCAATGGCGCGGGCAAGCGCTACAACTTCGCTCTTGTCCAGTCCAAGTAGGGGGCGGTGTATAGGGAGCAGAGCCGCAGCTGTTGTAATCGCTAGGTTCCAAATCGTCTGACTTGCTTGTTCTCCTGCGATGTCACCGGTTACAATCCCTTGCGCACCCAGCCGATTTGCTAGCTCGCTAGCGATTCGATACATGAAGCGTTTGCATAAAACGCAAGTGAGAGGGCGAGGTGCTTTGTTGAGGATTGGTTTCAAGAACGCATCTCTCGGTATTAGGAAAAGCTGCCTGATTTCACCCAATGCCCATTCGTTTAGAACGCGAACAACATCAACGATGGCGTCGACGGTAGAGTCTTTTCGCCAATGACTGCCTACGAAAAAGTATAGGGGGTATATCCGAGAGCCTTTCCTGAGAGCGAGCCATGCAGCTACAGGAGAATCGATGCCTCCGCTAACGAGAGCAACTAGTGGTGCAGCAACACCAAGAGGGTTGCCCCCAGCAGCAGGAAGGCGACCTATGAAAACGAACGCTCGCTTTTCACGAACCTCGACTTCGATTTCGACATCGGGTTCTTCTAAGTCAACGTGTACTTTTCGTTTAAACACATCTAGAACGCTGCGCCCAGCTTCACGCTGAACGTCGATGCTTGTAAACGAGTGATCACCTGTCCGTGTACAACGGATAGCAAAACTCTCTCCTTCCCGTAGAGCGTGCTTTGCGAAGTCTACGACGGTGTCAACTATAGCGTCTAGATTCGACTCAGTTTCCTGTGCGGGCGAGGTTGATGAAAGCCCGAATAGCCGACGTAGTTGCTGAGCGGCTTCTAGAGCTTGTTGGGTTTTGATGTAGATGCGACCAAATACCCATTGGATCTCTCTGTAGCTAAGGCCTTCTCTGCGTAGGAGGCGGCGGGCGTTACGAACAAGATGTCGCTCGTATACGATGCGTGTACGACGGCTCTTTACGCCAATTTCACTACTGTAGCGAAGGATAACGGTATCAAGTGGAAGACCTTCTACGCGCTTTCTTACGACGTTCCAAGGCTGGGGGTCAGCGAAGTCGATAAGCATCGGAAAGCTGTACACGATCATCGCTAAAAAACTGCTAGTGGAATCAACTGCAGTGATGAAAACCTTGCAGCGTGTTAAGCTACCACTTGCTATAGCTGGTGTAGTGCTACTGTTAGCAGTTCTCGTAACCCGAATAGCGCAACTCCCTGTAGGAACGCTAGTTGATCTCAAGGTAAAGCAGCCCGTAGAAGAGTGGTTTACCGTAGGGGAGGTGCATGCAGTACGGTGGAAGGTATCTGCTGAAGTAGGGTTGTGCCGTATGGTTATACGCGAACAAGGAGGGCGCATCCTTCTGAACGTTCAGATAGAATCGGGTACTAAAGAGGGTCTCTGGGTTCCACCGCGAGCAGGTACTTACAAGCTCGAAGCCAGCGTATTACCAGGAGGAACCGCCCATATCGTTCTTCTACGAGTGCTATGGCTCAACACCAAGTTCATCTACATCGCAGCAGCCCTACTCACCATAGCAGCACTAATCCACACTCTCCCCCTACTAGAAAAGCACGTAATCCGCGAACGCCCCCCAACCTTCCCTGAACTCTGGAAAACCCAGTAAGCAAAACCTAAAAACACCATCAGAAAAAGCACCAGATAACAAGCCCGGTCGTCTAGTAAGGACAAGGATTCCGGGCTTTGGACCCGGAGATCGTGGGTTCGAATCCCACCCGGGCTACCAGCTTTCTTGGTGGTTGGTGGTGCTATTAGGAGAGGGAG